>CAKZNJ010000146.1 GCA_937129505.1 uncultured Anaerolineae bacterium
AGCGCAGCCTTTTTGTGTGATTGTGAGACCATTCGTCAGCTTGCCATTGCGTGGGGTATGCAGCCCGATCGAATTGTAATCTTTCCATGGGGAGTTGACCTTCGTCATTTTTCGCCCTCTGTCCGCCCCCCGGGAAAAGGTGAAGGGTTTGTCTTCCTTTCAACCCGCAGTTGGGAACCCATCTATGGGATAGACTTAATTGCCAGAGCCTTTGGCGAGATAGGACGTCGCTACCCCCAATCTCACCTGATTCTGCTTGGGAACGGCTCCCAAGCCAGCACCCTGCACAAAATCTTTTCCCAAGCCTCTGTGCTGGATCAAGTCTCGATGCCCGGCCAGATTGGTTTTCAGGATTTACCGCGCTATTACCGTCTGGCAGATGTTTACGTCAGCGCCTCTCATAGTGACGGCACATCGATCTCCATGCTTGAGGCAATGGCATGTGGCCGGCCGGTGATCGTCTCCGATTTGCCCGGCAACCGCGAATGGATTACCCCTGAAGAAGTGGGATGGCTGTTCACCGATGGCAACTGGACAGCATTAGCCCAAACAATGGAAGGCGCCATCCTTAAACGAGATAAGCTGCAAAGTATGGGTCTGAGTGCTCGTCGCTTGGTTGAAGAGCGCGCCAATTGGACACAGAACTTCCCCAAGTTATACACTGCCCTAAATTGGGCAATTGAACAGGGATAGAATAATCGCCAACTCTCTCAAAAACCCTGCTATCCTTCACTTTTGGTTCACTCAAACTCATAAAAAACGACGATGCAAAACCACTCTCCTAAAAATGTTGCCATCATTCAGGCACGCATGAGTTCCACCCGCCTGCCGCAAAAAGTCCTTTTAGAAATCGGCAGCAAACCAATGTTACAACGCGTCGTTGAGCGCACCCGCCGTGCAACTCTTGTCCATGAGGTCATCGTTGCAACAACCATCGGCAGGGAGGACGAAGCGATCGTACAGCTTTGTAAAGCGCTTGGTGTTCCTGCCATTCGGGGCAGTGTTTATGATGTATTGGATCGCTATTACCGAGCTGCCCAAGCATTTCAAGCCGATGTGATTGTCCGCATTACCGCAGACTGCCCTTTAATCGACCCCACATTGATCGATCAAGTCATCGACGCTCTTTACCATTGGGGGAAACCTGAGCCTTTGTCTGCGCGCTCCGCAGGAAGTAATGAATTTATCCCGCCCACTCCCGCCGAAATCTGGCAAGAAAGCAAACCCCTCTGGGATTTTGCTGCCAATCGATTGCCACCCCCTTGGAAAAGGACATTTCCAATTGGGTTAGACGTGGAAGTGTGCACCTTCGAGGCACTGGAACGAGCATGGAAGGAAGCAACACAACCTTACCACCGCGAACACGTGATGCCTTATCTCTATGAAGAAGAACGCTCGGTGCATCTCTCCACCCTTCAATCACCGCCTTATCTCCCATCAATTCCGAAAGGCTTTTTCCGAGTGTTGCAAGTGGATCACCATCCTGATTATGGCTCTTATCGTTGGACAGTTGACACCGTCGAAGATTATGAATTGGTACGCCAAATCTATGCCCACTTTGGCAACGCCGACATTTTTTCATGGGTAGATGTGCTTGAGTTGATGCAAAAGCGCCCCGAACTTACCCAAATTAACGCTTCAGTTCTCCATAAGACCGTCCATGATACCGATCAGAGAATCGGCTGATGAGAACAAGCAAAACGAATCGTCCCCCATCCCTTACCCACCGATGCCAAAACTAATCACCATCTTCTCCGCCCCAAAGCCATTCACCAACCCTCATATTAACGTCATCCAACGCAATGCCATCCAATCCTGGATTCATCTCGGCGAAGTAGTGGAAGTCTTCTTGATCGGGGAAGAGGATGGTCTCGCTGAAGTCACTCAGCAATATGGCATCGCTCATCTGCCCGCCGTAAAGCGCAATGAGCAAGGTACGCCTTTGGTCAGCTCCATTTTTACTTTGGCACGGCAAGCTTCAAATGCGCCGCTATTGGGTTATGTAAACGGCGACATCCTTCTCCTGCCTGATCTGATTCAGGCTGCCCGTTTCCTGATACACTCAACCAACCGCTTCCTTCTGATCAGTCAGCGTTGGGATTTGGAGGTGAAAGAGCTGTTGGATTTTTCGAAAGGGTGGGAGGAGCGCTTAAGTGTGGTGGTGAAGCAACGCGGCCGACTTCATCCCCCAGCCGGTAGTGACCTCTTTGTATTTCGGCGTGAGGATTTCGTTGACATTCCCGATTTCACCATCGGCAGGGCAGGCTGGGACAATTGGATGATCTATCACGCCTGCCAAAGCGGTCTCTCCGTCATCGATGGGACACCTTCGATTACGGTGATTCATCAAGATCACGATTACAGTCACCTGCCAGGCGGCCGCCCCCATTATGATTTAGAGGAGTCCGAACAAAACCTCAATCTTGCCGGGGGCATGCGGGCAATGTATTACATTCTGGATAGTCACTACCAACTAAAAAACGGTAAGCTGGTGCGTCCACCCTTAACCACCTTGCGTTTGTTGCGCAAAATAGAATTAGCCCTGCTGCCCCCCGAAGATCGGCGCCGCGGTTGGCGTTGGTGGCTTGCGCGCCGATTTCGACGCGCCCGACGCTTTCGCATGGGTTGAGGTCAAAATGCGCGTTGGACAGAATCCAGCCAAATTTGTCAGCGACGTCTCTCAGCCAGCTAAGATCACGGTAGCAGTGATTACGTATATTCCCTTCCTCGGCGGATACTATGCAGAAAGCTTAGAAGTGTTGAAGGTATGTTTAGAGAGTATTTGGCAAAACACCGACTTGCCTTTTGATTTGCTTGTTTTTGATAATGCCAGTTGTGGGGAAGTGCGCCATTATCTGCAGGACGCTCAGGAACGAGGGAAAATCCAATTTTTGTGGTTATCGGATAAAAATATCGGCAAAGCCGGCGCTTGGAATGTAATATTCGGTGGAGCACCGGGAGAAATTATCGCCTACGCCGATAGTGATGTTTATTTTTATCCCGGTTGGCTTTCAGCAATGGTAGACGTGTTGGAGAGATTTCCTAACTTGGGGATGGTGACAGGGATGCCGTTGTGGAGCCCCCTCGAATATGCCGAGAACACAATCCGCTGGGCGAAAAACCAGCCCGATATCGAATTGCGTGAGGGACAATTTCTGGCGTGGGAAGATTATTGGCGGCACTCGCGCAGCCTAGGCAAAAGTGAATCCGAAGCCCGCCAGCACTTTGAATCACGACGGGATATTTGCTTATTCGTGCAAGGAGAACATTACTATGTAGGAGCAGGTCACTTCCAGTTTGTAGCCCGCAAGCGAGTGTTACAAGAAGTTATTCCTCTTCCTTCTGCCCGCCCCATGGGGCAAGTTAGAACGCTGGACATTGCACTGAACGAGAAGGGTTATCTGCGCCTTTCAACCCCGCGTTGGTGGATCCAACATCTGGGAAACACGCTTCAGGGATGGAACGGTGAGCTGCCCTTTTTACAAGCAAAGGTATCTAGTATAGCCGTCCAACAAAAAAGAAAAACCCTTTGGAAACCTCTTCGCCAATTGCTGATTTGGTTAAACAACAGAACCTTTGAGCTTTTATATCGTCATAAATCTTGAGCGGCGCCAACCGCAATCATGAGAGTGAATGGAGCATGAATGGGTCATCAAAAGAGCGTTT
>CAKZNJ010000147.1 GCA_937129505.1 uncultured Anaerolineae bacterium
GTGATTAGGGCGGGAGTCCTTGCTGTCCAAGCAGAAGTAGCCTTCGCGTTCAAGTTGGAAGCGGTCTCCAGGTTTGGCATTTGCTAGACTGGGTTCAACTTTGCAGTGGGTCAGCACAGTTAGAGAGTTCGGGTTGAGATACCGAAGGAAATCTCCTTCTTCATCTTCACCAAGGGGATTTGGCACGGTAAATAGACGATCATAAAGACGGGCTTCTGCATCAAGGGCATGGCGGGCAGAAACCCAGTGGATGGTAGCTTTGACCTTACGCCCGTCGGGTGCAAAACCACCTCGAGTACTGGGATCATAACTACAGCGCAGTTCGATGATTTCCCCTTTCTCGTTTTTGACAACCTCTTCGCATTTAATAAAGTAACCATAGCGCAAGCGCACCTCTCTGCCCGGCGCTAAGCGATAGTATTTTGGCGGTGGCTGCTCTCGAAAATCATCTCGGTCAATATAGAGCTCGCGACAGAATGGCACAGCGCGAGTGCCCATGCTCTCATCTTCAGGGTTATTTAGGCATTCCATCGTTTCGACTTGATCTTCGGGGTAGTTGATCAGGGTAATCTTAAGCGGATCAAGCACACCCATCACCCGAGGAGCAGTTTTATTCAGTTCTTCGCGGATGCAGAATTCCAATAGGGCGATGTCAACAACGCTTTCATTTTTTGCCACGCCTATGCGCTCACAAAAAGAGCGGATGGCTTCGGGTGGAACACCACGTCGTCTTAGCCCTGAGATGGTAGGCATGCGAGGATCATCCCAACCTGAGACGTATCCTTCTTTGACCAATTGAAGGAGTTTGCGTTTGCTCATCACTGTGTAAGACAAATTCAAGCGGGCAAATTCGATTTGCTGAGGATGGTAGATGCCCAATTCATCGAGAAACCAGTCGTACAGTGGGCGATGATCTTCGAATTCCAGCGTACAGATTGAATGGGTAATTCCTTCGATCGAGTCTGAGACACAATGCGTATAGTCATACATGGGGTAGATACACCATTTGTCCCCAACGTGGGGATGGGTGGCGTACTTAATTCGGTACATGACCGGGTCGCGCATGTTGAGATTGGGCGATTTCATGTCAATTTTTGCCCGCAGAGTGCGCGAGCCTTCCGGAAATTCGCCAGCACGCATTCGTTGGAAAAGGTCTAGATTCTCCTCGACCGAACGATTGCGATAGGGGCTTTCTATCCCAGGTTCGGTCAGCGTGCCCCGTTGTTCACGCAGTTCTTCAGGAGAAAGATCATCTACATAGGCTTTTCCTTTTTTGATTAATTCAATGGCATATTCATAGAGTTGCTCAAAATAGTCTGAAGCATGAAACAGACGATCACCCCAATCATACCCAAGCCAGCGCACGTCCTCTTTGATCGATTCGATATACTCAATATCTTCCTTTGTAGGATTGGTATCGTCGAAGCGCAAGTTACAAAGGCCGTTAAATTCTTCCGCAATCCCGAAATTTAACACGATAGATTTGGCATGACCGATGTGCAGATATCCATTCGGTTCGGGGGGAAAGCGCGTATGCACCCGTCCTCCGAAACGGTTTGTCTCAATATCTCTGCGGATGATTTCACGGATAAAATCGGAGCTGGGCGATTTTTCAGATTCGGGCATAATAGTCTCTCCACGCATTGGTTTGTCGGTCATTATAAAATAGTAGGAATGTTTTATCAATAATTTAATGACATTCATCCATTGGCAGAGGAGAGGTTTTTAGGCATAATGTTGCAAGGATAGGGGTAGGTTCAAGTTCATTTTACCGGTGTGAAAAGCAGGGCTTTTTATGTGAATGTGCGATTTGAAGAAACGAAAATCACCATAAGGAGAATGAAATGACAGCGCAAATTATCGATGGAAAACTAATTGCCCAAAAGGTCAGGGAGGAAGTAGCTAAGGAAGTCCGAAAGATGGTCGAAGCGGGCAAACCGCGGCCCGGCTTAGCCACCGTTTTGGTTGGGGATCGCGTTGATTCGGCTACCTATGTGCGTTCGAAACAGAAAGCTTGTGCGGAATTGGGGATCGAGTCCTATGGGCATCACCTCCCCGCAGATGCAACTCAACAAGAAGTAGAGGATTTGGTGAAGCGGTTGAGCGATGATCCCAAAGTCAACGGTATTCTTGTCCAACTGCCTTTGCCCTCTCACCTCAATGAAGAACGCGTTTTGCAAACCATTGCCTTAGAAAAAGATGTAGATGGCTTCCACCCCATTAATATCGGTCGTTTAGCACAAAAAGGACGGGAGCCGTTGTTTGTCCCTTGTACACCCTATGGATGTATCTACCTTCTGGAACAGGCGGGTGTGCCAATTGAAGGTGCCAATGCGGTTGTTTTAGGTCGTTCGAACATAGTGGGTATGCCGGCGGCGTTATTGCTTATTGGCAAGAATGCTACAACTACGGTCTGCCACTCTCGTACTCGTGATTTGCCCAGCGTGGTGAGACAAGCCGATATCCTCATTGCGGCGATCGGCAAAGCGGAAATGGTGCGCGGTGACTGGGTGAAACCAGGCGCAGCCGTCATTGATGTCGGAATTAACAGCAAACCTGACCCAACAAAAGAAAAAGGGTACCGCTTAGTGGGAGATGTAAATTACGATGAAGTGAAAGAAGTGGCTGGCTGGATCACTCCTGTACCCGGTGGTGTTGGACCAATGACAATCGCCATGCTGATGAAAAACACTTTGCGGGCTGCACAGATTCAAAATTCTTAAAGGAATTCATAAAGCCAGCAAAGAAGAGAGACTTTCGAAACAAGTCTCTCTTCTTTATTTATGGGAAAGGGCATCTGAGGCGGGAAGGGTAGGCTCAACGGACAACCGAGGACCAAAAGATTCTTCGGCAGGGGATGAGCTATACTTCTATGTCCCGAACCAAAGTGTTATCTAACGGATAAGGCCTCCATGTCTCCTCTCCCCACCAATTCTCCGTGTATTTATCCATACGCGGGGGCAGCATACTGATTATGAAATTTAGATGAGAATTTCTTCGTCAAATGTTGTCTGACAATTGACGAAATCGAAAATATCAGGTATATTTAAATTGTCAGACAAATGGAGTGAGACAAGAGATGACAACTTTACTCGTCCGTAACTCTGCTCTGTTAGTCACCATGGATGAACAAAGGCGGGAAATAAAGAACGGAGGCTTGTTTGTTCGCGATGGGTTTATCGAACAAGTTGGCTCAAGCGAGCAACTGCCCTCGGAAGCCGATGATATCCTTGACCTAGCCGATCATGTTGTTTTGCCGGGGTTAATTAACACTCATCACCACTTCTATCAAACCCTTACGCGGGTAGTTCCTGCGGCGCAGAATGCTAACCTATTTCATTGGCTAAAAACGCTTTACCCCATTTGGGCAAGGATGACTAGCGAGGATGTGCGTGTATCCACTCAGACAGCACTAAGCGAACTGGCTTTATCAGGTTGTACCACTGCCTCGGATCATCTCTATCTGTATCCCAATGGATCTAGATTGGACGACGAGATTCAGGCTGCTGCTGAAGTCGGTTTGCGCCTGCATGCCTCGCGGGGTTCGATGAGTCTGGGTGAGAGCAAGGGGGGATTGCCCCCTGATCGGGTTGTCGAAAGCGAAGATGCCATTTTACGCGATTCACAGCGCTTGATTGAACAATATCACAATCCCAAAGCGGGGTCGATGGTTCAGATCGTGCTAGCCCCTTGTTCGCCGTTTAGCGTGACCGGAGACTTGATGCGCCAATCGGCTGCGCTTGCCCGTCAATATGGGGTGCGTTTACATACACACCTTGCCGAGACCCAAGATGAGGAACAATTCTGTCTGCAAAAGTTTGGATATCGCCCCGTTGAGTATATGGAAACGCTGAATTGGCTCGGCGATGATGTTTGGTTTGCCCATTCTGTACATGTCAATGATGACGAGATCGAAGTTTATCGAGCAACGGGCTGCGGGGTAGCTCATTGTCCGACTTCCAATATGCGTTTGGCATCTGGAATAGCCCCTATCCTCAAAATGATCACGAGCGGAGTGAAAGTGGGCTTGGGTGTGGATGGTTCAGCAAGCAACGATGGTTCAAACCTATTGGAAGAATCCCGTCAAGCGATGTTGGTTGCACGTTTAAAAGCCGCTTTGGAAGGTGCTTCCCTTTCCCATGAGGACGCGCCACTTTTAATGACAGCTCGCCAAGCTCTAGAGATAGCAACCCGCGGGGGAGCGCGAGTATTGGGACGAACGGATATCGGCTCCTTAGAAGTGGGTAAATGCGCTGATTTTGTGGCTATCAACCTAAACCGTTTGGATTATGCCGGGGCTCTGCATGATCCCCTTGCCGCCCTGCTATTCTGTGCGCCTGTCCGCGTGGACTATACCGTAGTCGGTGGGCGGTTTGTCGTCAAGCAAGGTCGATTGGTAACGATTGAGGAGGGTGATCTTGTTAAGCGTCATAACCAGGCGGCAAAGCGTTTATTAAATGGTGAGTGAAGGTCGAGGGTGAGATGGCGGATACTACCCAAGGACTGCAAGAGCGGCTAGCAAATCTGATCGCCCATACCCCGCCGGGAGAACGCTTGCCGGCGGAACCTGATTTAGCCCGCGAGCTTGGGGTTTCGCGAGCAAGCTTGCGTGAGGCAATGCGCACTTTTGAGACGCAGGGAATCATTCATCGCCGACCGAGGGCAGGAACCTACGTCATGCAGCCACCGGCTGTGATCGAGAGCGGTTTAGAAGTTCTCGAAAGCATCGATACCCTCGCTTCGCGGATTGGCTTGCCCGTCTCAATGGGGGATGTGTTGATCCAGAAACGGCTAGCTGGAGCAGAGGAAGCAACGGCTTTGGATATGCAAGTGGGTGATCAGGTGGTGGATATCCGTCGATCTATCCTGACTCGGCAGAAAGCTGTTGCCTACTTGATCGATATCTTGCCACAAGGATTGATCGGCGATGAAGAGTTGCGCGAGTTTAAGGGATCTGTCTTGGATTTACTCTTGAAACGAGGGACTCCTCCGTTGCAATCTTCCCGTTGTGAAATCAATGTTGTACAAGCTAGCCGAGAATTGGCGAAGATCTTTGGCATTCAGCGGGGGGACGGTTTATTGATGTTCAAAGCCTGGCTCTATACTGTCAGTGGAAAGGTGATTGACTATTCGTTCAGTTATTTTTTGCCCGGCTACTTTCGCTTTCACGTTGTGCGAAGAGTGGGTCAAGTTCTAAATACCAACCTAACAAATTCATTTAAATAAGGAGTATGAGAGATGCGTAGTTTTATGGGTCGCGACATCCTGTCGCTAAAGGATTTTGAGCGAAACGAATTTTTCCATGTTTTTGAGGTGGCAGCCGAGTTGGAACCGATTGCGCGCAGCCGTCGCAATTCCGATTTGCTTAAAGAGAAAACCCTTGTGGCAGCCTTCTACCAGCCGTCCACTCGAACTCGTCTCGCTCATGAAGCAGCGATGCATCGTTTAGGTGGCCATGTGGTCGGCTTTGCAGATCCGAAGATGACTCGCGCTGGTGACTTCTATCAAGAGTCGATTAAGGACACCGTCAAGATGTTGGAGTTCTACGGGGATGTTATTGTTATGCGTCATTTCCAGCAAGGCGCTCCACATGAGGCAGCGAAATGGGCTTCCATCCCTGTGATCAACGGCGGTGATGGCTGGGGAGAACACCCAACGCAAATCCTCACCGATCTGTACACCGTATTGCGCGAAAAAGGACGCATTGATGGTCTGCGTTGGTTGGCGGTTGGCGACATGCGGATGCGCACCATGCATTCGTTAGGCTATGCTCTCACCCAATTTGACTGCCCCATCACCTTTGTTGCTCCCCCGGAAATGTCCCTTACCGAGGAGTTCAAGGCTGAATTACGCCAATATAGTCTTGACTTCAAAGAGGCAGAGCATGTCGAGCAGGCAATTGGCACAGCCGATGTTATCTTGGTTGAGCCGGTTGTTCAACCGGACTATACCAAATCGCGGGATGAACGGACGGGTGAAGTCAGCTTAACCCCTGCAAATTACAGGATCACCCGAGAATTGCTACAAACCAAAGCCAAGCCGGATGCGATTTTGCTCCATTCCTTGCCG
>CAKZNJ010000148.1 GCA_937129505.1 uncultured Anaerolineae bacterium
TTCTTTCTCCCTCTCCCCCTGGGAGAGGGGTTAGGGGTGAGGGCGTCCTTGTCGCAGCCAATAAGCAACTTACCCTCATCCCCGACCCTTCTGCCTAAGGGCGAAGGGGGGTACTTCCCTCTCCCCATGGGAGAGGGGCTAGGGGTGAGGGCAAGCAAAAACCGAGAGGAAAGCCTTGCTGCTGGTGGACGCTCCATTCTTACGTTGGGTCCTTCATCTCGGGGATTGCCCGCGTGAACACGCCCGGCGGCGTCTTCTGCGGGGTGGGTTTCCCACCTTCGGGCACCGGCTCCAACAACACCTCTTTCGTATAAATAGATGAGCGCCGATCGGTGAAGGAAAGCTCATAATTATCGCCGAGGATGATCGCTTCGGTTGGGCAGGCATCCTCGCAATAACCGCAGAATATGCAGCGCAAAAGATTGATCTCGTAAACGCGGGCATACCGCTCACCGGGCGAATAGCGTTCGTCATCGGTGTTCTCCGCCGCTTCGACAAAAATGGCATCTGCGGGGCAAGCCGCCGCGCACAAGGAACAGCCAATGCACTTTTCTAAGCCGTTATCGTACCGCTTGAGAATGTGACGGCCTTTGTAACGGCTGCGCACGGGGCGCTTGACCTCCGGGTACTGAATCGTCACCGGCTTTTCGAACATTGCTTTGAGGGTGGTGGCTAAACCACGCGCTAAATCACCTAACATTACTTATTACCTCCTGCGATTGCACCTCGCATCCAATAAGCTACCAATAAAAAGAACGCAATGGTCATGATCGGAATCGACCATAACCAGAGAGAATTTTGGAAGAGATCGGCAAGTAAGATTCCCAAGGCGGTCAGCATGGCGTTACCGAGGGCGAGCGAGAACAACACCTTCCACCCAAACGCCATCAAACGGTCATAGCGGATGCGTGGCAGGGTGGCGCGCACCCAAACCATTAGAAACAGAAAACCAACCACTTTCAGTAAGAAATAAACCGGCCCGAGCAGAGGGAGTTGATCGACAAATGGACCGCGGTAACCACCGAAGAAAAGGGTGACCGCAATGGCGGAGACAGCGATCATTTTGATGTATTCCGCCATAAAAAAGAGAGCAAACTTCATCCCCGAATACTCGGTGTGATAACCTGCGGTCAGCTCCTGCTCGGCTTCGGGCATGTCAAAGGGGGCGCGGTTGACTTCTGCAAGAGTGGAAATCCAGAAAATGAACGCCCCAAGGGGCTGGTACAAGACAAACCAAACTCCCCGCTGGGCTTCAACAATATCCACTAGACTAAGGGAGGAGGTCAACAGGATGGGACCGGTAAACGCCAGTCCCAATGCTAGCTCGTAGCTGATCATCTGGGCTGAAGAACGGATACCTCCGAGGGTCGCATATTTGTTGTTCGAAGACCAACCAGCGAGGACTATGCCGTAGACCGAGATCGAAGCGATTGCCATAATGTAAAGAACGCCTACGTTGAGATCGGCGATCTGCAGGGTAATGGTGCGTCCGAACAACTGGATAGCGGGACCGAAAGGAACAACCGCCAAAATCACCAGCGCTGGCACGACGGTGATGATGGGCGCCAAGATGAAGATGATTTTGTCAGCCTTTGCCGGTATGAGCTCTTCCTTAAAGATCAACTTGATGCCATCTGCCACGGGTTGTAAGATGCCAAAAGGTCCGGCGCGGTTCGGCCCAATACGCACCTGAAAGCGAGCCAAAACTTTGCGCTCAAAAAGGGTCAGGTAGGCAAATCCCCCCAGCAGGGCGAGGATCAAGGCAAGAGATTTAATTATCCATTCTGTAAGCGATGCCCAATCCATAAACACCTCGTTTCTCAGCTTCGCTCTACCACCCTGACTTGAATCGCACAAGGCTCATGCAAAGGAATGCCAACACTGCGGGGTACTAAGATCGTGCCTGAAGGGACATCTTCATCCAGCACAACCGTCGCCATGGCTGAGGCCTCACCGAACTGCAGGTGCACCAAATCGCCATCTTGGATAGCGTTGGCTGCGGCTTCGGTGGGATGGATGTAGACCACTGCCCCCACCCGGCGTTGATCGAGTAAGGTAGAGGGCAGCAAGGTCATACCGCCATCATACAGCTTGTGCACCGGCACAGCCAGCAAGTCGTCGCTCCTCTCCGCCGCTTGCACCATGGAGGGCCAGCTTAGCGCAACCAGTTCGCCGCGCTGGTGGGCATTAGGCAGTTGTAACCCGATACCTTGTTTGTTTTCATAAGTTGTGCCGCCGTAGTACAAATCTGCCCGCCCGATGATCGGCCATTGTTCTGGAGCAACAGCCAAGGCAGGATAGGTGATCCCGTGAAAGGCAGGGATTTCGGCGGCAATGCGCAGCATAACCTTTGAAGCAAGGCGGTCTTCGAGGTCAAGGCCCAGCGCCTTGGCGATTTGCCCGACAATGGCGAAATCCGCTTTTGCGCTAGAGCGGGCTGGGATGGCTGGGTAGTAGCGCTGGACGCGCCGCTCGCCGTTGGTGAGGCTGCCTTCGCGCTCGGTGAACGGTAGGGCTGGCAGGACTACATGGGCGAGCTTTGCCGTAGCAGTTAGGAATAAATCTTGAACGACCAAAAAATCGGGGGTCAGCGGCAAAGCGGGATCATCACCAGCAGGGTCACAAGCGACGACATACATAGCGCTCGCCTTGCCCGTCGCCTGGCCGAGATCGGAGGCTGGCCGCCAACCCATCTCCCATGCCCCTTGATCATTGGGGCGTTGCCAGACGGCGATCAATCCGTTATTGGGCCGCCCAACATGATCGGTGGTTAGGAGCAAGTTTAGGCAAGCCTGCGCCAGGGCTTGGGAGGCTTCTAGCCCAACCCCTTCATTGCCGAAGAAAATCACTGCGTTGCGAGCTTCTGCCAGAGCTTTGGCAGCAGTTTGCACCGCTGGATCACGCCACAGGGCATTGACCTGTTCGGGCAGAGCAGGGCGTTTTGCAGACAAGACGTTGAGCATGGCTAAAATCAACCCTGTTTCATCCCCATAGTGGTAGCGCAGGATATGCTGGGCAAATTTTTCTAGGCGGGTCGGGCGGGGATGAGCAACAATCAGCGTGGCGCCGCGCTCGGCAGCTTGCTTCACGCGCAACCACCACAGCGGCGCTTCTTGGTGTAGATCGGAAGCAATGACCAGAATCGCATCTCCTAGGCCGAGTTCAGCGAGGTTGCTTCCTTGGGCAATGCCCCCTTGCATCACTTGTTCACCACCAGCCATGTGGGTATACAGCGCGGTCTTGCCGCCTAAACCCTCGGTCAGTTTGCGCAGGTTGAATAAGTCCTCGTTGGAGAGGCGGCCGCTAGCTAAGCTAAGCAATCCCTCCCCTGCCTGACGAAAACGCTCTGCCACCAATGTCAGCGCTTCTTCCCAACTTACGGGAACCAGCTCGCCCTCTTTGCGAGCCAAGGGCTGGGTCAGACGTTCAGCTGATTCGGTGTAATGGTAGCCAAAACGACCTTTGTCGCAAATCCAAATCTCATTGACCCATTCATTTTGGCGCGGCATGACGCGCTTGATGACCACTTTACCGCCCGCCACAGCCTCACGGCGCACATTGAGGGTCAAATTGCACCCCACAGCGCACTGCTGACAGATGCTAGCGGCGGCGTTCAGCTCCCAAGGGCGTGCCCCGAAGCGAAAATCGGCCGTGGTCAATGCTCCCACCGGGCAAATGTCGGTGCTGTTGCCAGAGAAAATCGAGTCGAAGCCAGGTTCGGAGAAGGTGACGATCTGCAAGGAGCGGCCGCGCTGGGAAAAGCCGATGACAGGGTCATCTACTAGCTCTTCTTGAAAGCGAACACAGCGGCCGCACTGGATACATCGCTCCTGATCTAAGTAGATCAACTCTCCCAATGGCATGTGTTTCAGCAGATGTTTCTTCTCATCGAAAAGGAAGCGGGAAGTGCCCGGCCCATGCGCCATGGTCAAGTTTTGTAAAGGACACTCTCCTCCTTTGTCACAGATCGGGCAATCTAGCGGGTGAGAAGTGAGGAGGAACTCCAGAATATCCTTGCGCCCGCTCTTGACCTTTTCCGAGGTATTGATTACCACCATCCCCTCAGAGACAGGCGTTGTGCAGCCCGTTTCGAGCTTGGGGTTGAACTGGATTTTAATCGAGCCATCCTCATTGCGCATAAACTCGCCTGTTTCGCGATCGACGACCGGCCGCCCCACTTCCACCAAGCACATGCGGCACATGCCCACTGGGTGCATTTTCGGATGGTAGCAGAAAACCGGCACGTCAATACCGGCTTTTTTGGCTGCATCCACGATGTTGGTCCCTTCCGGGACGGTCACCTGAATGCCATCAATGGTCAAAGTAATTATCTTCGTCATAGAGCCGGCTCCCTTTGAGCTACGCGTTCGGCAAAGTCCTGGGGGAAGCGTTCGATTGCCGATAAGACCGCTTCAATCGAGAACTCACCTAATGCACAGAGACATTTGCCGCGCATCTGGCTGGCAACATCGTAGAGCAGCTCTACATCGTTTTGGCTTGCCTGCCCGCTGTGGATGCGGTCGATAATATGCTTCATCCAATACGTCCCCTCGCGACAAGGCGTACATTTGCCGCAGGATTCATGCTGGAAGAAATGAATGGTCTTGCGAATCAACCAATCGATGCTCACCGTCTCGTCGATCACAATGACCGAAGCCGAGCCCAATTGGGCGCCTAAGGAGGGGACGCTCTCGTAATCCATCGGTGTATCCAGAGCGCGTTCATCGGCGATAATAAGCGCCGAGGAGGCGCCTGCAGCCATGATGGCTTTGATTTGCTTGCCATCGGGAATGCCTTTGCCATGCTCAAAGATCAGCTCGCGAAAAGTTGTCCCGAGGGGCAGTTCGTAATTGCCCGGTCGGTTGACGCGCCCCGACAGGCAGAATATCTTGACCCCAGGACTTTTCTCTGTGCCAAAGGAGCGATACCACTCCGCCCCATGTTCGATGATCAAAGGGACGTTGGCGAGCGTCTCGACGTTATTGACGATTGTCGGCTTGCCGAATAAACCGACTGATGGAGGGAACGGCGGCCGCAAGCGCGGCTGCCCCAGCTTGCCCTCCAGCGACTCGAGCAGCGCAGTCTCCTCGCCGCAGATGTAAGCCCCCGCTCCTAGGTGAGTGTAAATGCGCAGGGAATAATCGCTGCCGAACAGGCGATCACCAAGCAAAGCGGCATTGTGAAGCTGTTGGATGCGTCGATCGAGCTGGTGCGCCAGTTGCCAGAATTCACCCCGCAGATAGATATAGGCGACGTTGGCTTGAACGGCGTAGGATGCAATCATCAGCCCTTCCAAGAATTGAAAGGGATTGCCTTCCATTATCTCACGGTCCTTGAAGGTGCCCGGCTCGGATTCATCGGCGTTGGCAACGACGTAATGCGGCCAGTTCTTCTTGTCTATAAAAGACCATTTCAGGCCGGTGGGAAAGCCGGCGCCACCACGCCCGCGCAATCCGGAAGCTTTGACGATCTCAACGACCTGTTGCGGTTCTAAAGAAGTAACGGCTTTGCGGAAGGCTTCGAAGCCGCCATGTTGACGATAGACCGTCAGGTCGTTCATGTCAGGGATGTCACGATGTCGAAGGAGTAAGAGGGGTCTTTTCATGGATTGCTCTGCCATGTGCGAACAAGTTTCATTGTGCTCTCCACGCTTTGATTTTCATGATAGGTTATGCCTTCGGATGTTTGCACTTGAAAGAGTGGAGCGCGATCACAGCCCGCCAGACACATCACCTTTTCGACGGTGATCAAGCCGTCGGGCGTTGTTTCGCCTACCTGAATGCCTAAATTTTCACACAGTTGCTCGAGAAATTCCTCTGCGCCGCGCAGGGCACAGGGTAGGTCGGTACAGACCTGAATACGGTATTTGCCGCCGGGTTCATCATAGTACAACGTGTAGAAACCGACCAACTGACCGATCTCAGTCGGAGGCACATCGAGGATTTCGCTGATTTCAATTAAGGCTTGTTTGGTTACATAGCCGTACTCCCGCTGGGCCAGATAGAGCAGAGGCATGGAGGCAGCGCGCTTTTGGTCAGAAGGGTATTTCGCCAAGGTAGCTTCGAT
>CAKZNJ010000149.1 GCA_937129505.1 uncultured Anaerolineae bacterium
ATTATCTTTGCGAATGGCGTTTTTCATCCTTCACGCTTGACGAGCGAGTGGATCGTCAAAGCCGATATTCTCATTGCGGCGGATGGCGGCTTGCGTCACTGCCGCCAACTAAACCTTGTCCCTGATATTTTGATCGGTGATTTTGACTCGCTAACCGAAGAGGAGCTCCTTGAAATGGAGAAACGAGGAGTGCAGGTAGAGCGTTTTCCAGCGAGAAAAGATGAAACGGACTTAGAGTTAGCTCTCCATACCGCCTGTCAAAAGAATGTGGATGAAATTCTCGTTCTCGGTGGTTTAGGTGCCCGCTGGGATCAAACCATCGCCAATTTGCTTTTGCCTGCCTCACAACGATTTCGTCAAGTTCCCATTATCTTGGTGGATGGAGAGCACGAGCTATATGTTCTAAACGCTCCACCTGTTAAGAAAATCCAGCTACATGGGAAGGCAGGAGATACACTCTCGTTGATTCCCTTAGCAGGGGATGTCAAAGGGGTGCGGACACAAGGATTGGAATACGCGCTTTATGGTGAAGCGTTGTCCTTTGGTGCTACCCGTGGGTTAAGCAACGTTCTTATCGAAGATACAGCCCAAATCGAGATTCAGCAGGGTTCGCTGTTAGTTGTATTGATTCATCTCTCGGGATAAGAAGGAGGTTTAATATGTTCACCTATTTGAAACGTTTTCAAATATTTTATACCTGGAGCGTTGTTTTTCTAATGGTCAGTATGATCGGGGTGGCCTGTACGACAACGACGGTTTCCCCAACCCCCACTCAACCCAGCGCGTTGACGGTAATGACCCACGATTCATTTGCGGCGAGTGAGTCGGTGATTGCTGCTTTTGAATCGCAAACGCAGGTAAAGGTGCAGTTTCTCAAGGCAGGAGATGTCGGCAGCGCTCTGAACAAGGCTATTTTAGCCAAGGGTAATCCATTAGCAGATGTCTTTTACGGTGTGGATAATACGTTTTTGAGTCGAGCTTTGGCAGAAGATCTCTTTGAAGCTTATGCTTCACCGCTGTTGCAAGAGATTCCAGATATTTTCCAGTTGGATGCCCAAAATCGGATGTTGCCAGTGGATTATGGCGATGTCTGTTTGAACTATGACAAAGCCTATTTTGCTGAGCAGGGCATCCAGCCACCTAGAAACTTGGATGATCTGCTCAAGCCTGAATATAAGAGCTTGCTTGTTGTGCAAAATGCAGCGCTCTCTTCACCGGGTTTGGCTTTTCTGCTTGCCACAATCGGTGTGTATGGGGAAGACGGATACTTGGATTATTGGAGAAAACTGGTTGAAAATGATGTAAAGGTGGTAAATGATTGGGAAACGGCTTATTATACAGAGTTCAGCGTCCATGGTGGAACACGGCCTATTGTCGTCTCCTACAGCTCAAGCCCGCCAGCCGAGGTCATATTTGCGGAGACTCCTATCGATGAACCACCAACCGGTGTGGTCACCGAAGGCAAATCCTGTTTTCGTCAGATTGAGTTCGTCGGTATCTTGAAAGGCTCTAAGAATCGCAGCTTAGCCGAAAAATGGATTGATTTTATGCTTGGTCAAGCTTTCCAAGAAGACCTGCCGCTGCAAATGTTTGTCTTTCCGGTGAATCCAAACGCGAAATTGCCCGAAGAATTTAGCCGTTTTGTTGTCATCCCGGCTGAAACTGCTCACGTAGAGCCCCAAGCGATTGAGCGCAACCGTGAAAACTGGATTCGGGCTTGGACGGAAGTCGTATTAAGATGAGACTTTGGACGTTCCTTCGTTGGAATTGGAAATGGGGTAGCGCTCTGGCATGGGCGCTACCAGTTCTTTTTCTGGGTCTATTTTATTTTTATCCCTTAGGTCGCATTGTCCTTTTCGCCTTAGAAAGATTGATCAGAGATGGCGTAGACCCCTTTCAAACGCTAAGTTTCGCTGCTTTTTGGCGGGTTTTTTCCTTCACGGTATATCAAGCTACCTTGTCCACCCTTCTGACAGTGATTTTAGGCTTGCCGGCTGCTTACCTCTTCGCTCGCTATGAATTTCGAGGCAAATCCTTGCTTCGTTCACTTAGCACAATCCCGTTTGTCTTGCCAACATTGGTCGTTGCGGCTTCTTTCAATGCCCTCTTTGGGCAACGGGGCTGGGCAAATCTGGCAGCGGTAAATTTGCTTGGTTTTCGAGAACCCCCCTTTACATTGACAAATAGCCTGACGGCGATCGTGATTGCTCATATTTTCTATAATTTGACCATCGTTCTGCGGCTGGTAGGCGATTACTGGTCGCGCTTAGACCCCCGCTTAACCCAGGCTGCCCGCAGTCTAGGGGCTACGCCATGGCAAGCGTTTTGGAAGGTTACCTTTCCCCTTCTCTTGCCGGCGATTTTAGCAGCGTCCTTATTAGTTTTTATCTTCGACTTCACCTCATTTGGGGTCATCCTGATTTTAGGAGGTCCTCGCTATGCAACCCTTGAGGTGGAAATCTATTATCAAATGACCGCCTTGTTTAATTTTCCAACCGCCGTGCTGCTGTCTCTGATCCAGTTGGGTTGTACGCTCGGATTGACCGTTTTTTACAACCGTCTGTCAGAAAGGGTCACGCGCCCCTTGCCGTTAGCGAGGCAAGCAAGGGTGCAATCCCGGCTGATAAAACTCTCTCAAAAAGTTTTGGCATCGCTGATTATCTCGTTTTTGATCCTCTTTCAAGTTTTACCTTTGGTTACCTTGGTGGGGCGTTCGTTGATCTACGCTGGTTGGGAACGGGGAGAACGGGGGTTTGAGTCGCCCCGTTTCAGTGTCGCGGCGTATCAAGAGATATTTATCAATCGGCGGGCGTCTTTGTTTTATATCCCGCCGATTCGGGCGATTGGTATTTCAGTCAGTTACGCTTTGATGACCGTCTTCATGGGTTTCTTGATCGGCTTTCCAGCGGCTTGGTTTCTAGCTCGCCAGCAGCAAATCGCCTCGTTGGAGAAACTGAGGCGGTTGTTAGATGCGCTGATTATGTTGCCTTTAGGCACCTCATCAATTACATTGGGGTTAGGATTTCTATTAGCTTTTAGTCAGCCGCCGCTTGATCTCCGTGCTTCTCCGCTGCTCATCCCTCTGGCTCATACCCTTGTGGCTTTTCCCTTTATTGTGCGCAGTTTATTGCCGGCTTTGCGCAGTATCCGCCCGCGCTATCATCAAGCGGCTGCTGTCTTAGGGGCAAATCCTTGGCACACTGCGCGGCTTATCGATCTGCCGATTATCGGTCGGGCGGTTTTGGTTGCTGGGGTCTTCGCTTTCGGCATCTCGATGGGCGAGTTTGGGGCAACGGCATTGTTGACGAGACCGGAATTTCCCACCTTGCCGGTGGCAATTTATCGTTTTCTTGGGCAAGCAGGGGAAATGAGTTACAGTCAGGCAATTGCACTGAGCGTTCTCCTAATGGCAATTACCGCAATGGGGATGATTCTGATCGAGCGTTTTCGGAGTGGGGAAGTGGGAGAATTTTAGGGAAGGAGCGTCGAATGGATGGATTGGTATTGCACAGGGTCAGCAAATCATTCCAAGAGAAGAAAGTTTTAGAAGATATTTCTTTTGAGGTGAAATTGGGAGAGATTGTGGCGCTGCTCGGGCCAAGTGGTTGTGGAAAATCCACCACCTTATCTCTTATCGTCGGCTTGCTCGAACCTGATCAAGGCGATATCGTATGGCAAGGTAAATCGTTGAAGGGGATTCCCCCTCATTTGCGTAACTTTGGGTTGATGTTCCAAGACTTGGCGCTTTTCCCTCATCTCAAGGTCTTTGAAAATATTGCTTTTGGATTAAGGCTGCGCAAAATCCCTGCCTTGCAAATCCAACAGAGGGTGAAACAAATTTTGGACCTGGTCAATTTACAGGGTTACGAAGAACGGGATGTCGCCAATTTGTCGGGTGGAGAGATGCAGCGAGTAGCACTTGCAAGAGCACTGGCGCCACAACCGCAATTGTTGATGCTCGATGAGCCGCTCGCCTCGTTAGACCGAACCCTAAAAGACCGCCTGACGATCGAACTGCGCCACATCCTGAGAAAGATGAATCAGACCGCTATTTATGTAACTCACGATCAAGAAGAAGCCTTTATGGTTGCAGACCGCGTTATCGTCATGAACGATGGCAGAATTGAACAAGACGGTTCGCCTCAGGAGATCTATCAACAACCTGCCTCACCTTTTGTTGCGCAGTTTCTGGGGATGAAGAATTTTGTCCAAGCTGAACTCGTTGCCGATCAAGGGAAAACTTGGCTGGTGTTGCCCTTTGGGAAAATTCCCTACATGGGTGTTAAACAAGGCAAAGGGATTGCCTTACTTCGGCCAGAAGGAGCAGATCTCAACCGCGATGGAGAGTTAAAAATTGAGGGCCCAATCACCCAGAAATTATTCCGTGGCGACCACTCTCTCATCGAAATTCGCTGGGACGAAAAACGATTTACATTCATACTCCCCTGTTCCAAAGGCTTGCCTGAAGAAGGGGAACGGGTCGTGTTGTCGATTTTTGCTGATTCAATCCTGTTTTTCCCTGCGTCTGACCTGAGAACAGAATGAAAAAGCGTAGTCTTCGATTGAGGGCTGAAAAGAATTTTCGTTAAAATAACTCAGCCGAAGAACCAAACGGTTGTCAACTTGTTGCTCGCTCCAGTAAAAGTTAGGTAAACCTACTGATGAGGTTTTGCTAGGTTTAACCCATCGTAGTCCGCTGCAATCGTAACAGGCGTTTCTGCAAATTAGATCAACGATGGCAAGTTTTATGGCAGGTGTGCTGCTGTCAAAGGCGCTAAAGGATAGATTTACCCCATGGGCGGGGTAAATCTATCCTTGGGTTATTTTTTGAATCAGTCTTTTTTCCTTAGGGCGAGAATGACCCCATGGTATTGAGAGCTTCTAGAATCTGATCACCGAATTGATAGGCAGCGACTCCAATGGCGACACAACAACAACATAACAAAACCAAGATAACGATAATGATGATGAGGGTGGTGTTCTTTTTCTTTTTTTCCTCAACGGGAGGGAAGGGTGTTTGTTCCATGATCTCTTCTCCATTTCGAAAATAGAATATGTGCTAAAAGCCTAGGCGATCGACAACCAGACAAGGGGGATTGCACTGGAACCTTGCGCGGCTAATCCCAACACGACGAATAAGAAGGGGATTAGGATGGCGAGGATTGCACCGCAAATTCCCAATACGCCGAGGATGACTCCGATCCAACCAAGAATCACGCCGGCTTTGGCTAAACCCTCCCCACCCAACGCACCACGGCTGTCACGGATTTCGTTCTTTGCCATATTTCCCGTGATTACGGCAACAATACTTCCAATAAAAGGAAATAAAGACAGACCAAGGATACCGGCTACAAGACTAACCACAGCCATGCTACTGGTTGGTGGGGAGTAGCTGGGGGGGTAAGATGAACTGCTCATTTTTCCTCCAAGAGAAATAGACTTAACTCCTCAGGCGCTCTTGGTTGGCGCGTCGCCAAAGCATCCAAACAACCCAAGAAGTGAATAAAATAACGATCATGGCAATCAGCACTGGGATAACCACCGAGAGGATCGATAGCAGGGTGGAGATGATGTCTTCTGCAATGCTGACCGGTACGTTCCCTGCGCCGCCCGTTGTAGCGCTTACCGCCGGGCGAACAGCTAAGGACTTAACGGCATGAACCGTGCCGGCTACCAATAGACCACAGGCGAGGGCTAGGACAGGGTGGATATCGGTAATCGCTTTCGCGCTGGCTGCAAAGATTATTGCCCCCGCCGTGGGACGAATAAACGTTTGGATGACATCGTTGATATGGTTGATGGCAGGTACTTTATCGGCGAAGAACTCAATCAAAATTAACACCACTAACAGACCGATGATCCATCCATTGGTGAGCGTGTCCCAAGGCGGTGCGAGTGTGATCAGATTTGTGAAGCGACCCAGTAACGCAACAACCAAGAGGGGGATATAGGCATTCAAGCCAGCGCTGGCGGATAAACCAAAGGCAGATAAAATACCACTGATTGCATCCATTTGTTGTATTATACGTTATCAACCGAAAAAAGTTTTAAGTTAGCCGATATGAAAACCCTCCCATGAGCCAGTTAATAAAAATCTTCCGATATCAATGAGTAGGATCTGTAATAAAGCGAATCCAAAGCCTGCGATTAGAAAAGATGAAAACTGTCTCCAATGGACATAAAGATTTTCACGGCGCAAGACGATGATCCATAACATTGTATAAATGATGGTCAAGAGGGCAAGCACTCCCGCAGCAGAGAGAAGTGCCAAGGGATATAAAATCAAGGGGTTTTGGGTGAGCACCATTAGGTCAACCAAAATTGCCAAAGCGATCAGGGCAAAAAGCTGGCGAAGGTTTTTTAAGGCTGGTTCAGCAGAGACCTCTTGCCAGACCGTATGATGGAAAGCGGGATAGAGCATGGCTGCGATCACCACTCCCATCCCAGTGCCCGTGAATAGGCGCAAACTATTGTGGGGAGGATAAAGGTGAGGAAAATTGGGAAATAAAGTCAGGTAGGAATTAATGCCGTCCACAGCAAAAGCAAGTGCTAGGAAGATCAGCCCTGTTATCACTCGTGGCGGGGGTGTTGCGCTACTCCGTTTGCTGATCAACCACTGATAGGCTAGGCCTAGCATTGCGCCTAAGTACATGCCTGTACAACGAGCGCAGAGAGGCAAGGGACGGTCTCCGATGTGGTAGGAGCGAAGGTCAATGCGGTGGCACACAGCGTAGGCGATGGCATCTGCTTTGCCCAGCAATCCTTCTGGTGCAAAGAGCAGAAAAGCGAGTGTGAGGAGCATCACTGAAGGGATTAAGGCCAATTTCAGTCGTGAGGGGGAAAATGCGCGTTGAAGGAAACGGGTCATACCAGCGATTATAGGTGATTCAGGGGAAATTGCAAAGTCATCCGAAACAGCTTTTTTGTTAGCGGTAATTCGCGCACGGAATATGACTTTCTCAAAGCTCTTGTAATAAGAACCTATTTGATTAAATTGATAAAATGTCTTGACAAGGGAGGGCGGTAAGTCAAATAAAATTATTGCCTGATCGATTGCAGAATCGAAACTTCATTGGGTTTCGTTAAGCACGCCTTGCTATATCATGTCGAACGAAGCCTGACCTGTCATGCCGAACGATGTTTCTTTGTGTTATGTAGAACGAAGTGGGAAGTCTTAAGATCTGCTCACTCACTCGCTGTCGCTCGTTCGGAATGACACTTCCTGCAGTGTCATTCCGAGATGGGCACATGACGCTTGTGCCTCACATGATGAGGTCATGAGATGAATACCGCGCAGCTTCCCAGCAGGCATATGTCATCAGTATCCAGCAGGAAGATCACTCGCCTGCTTGACCTGTACCCCTCCCCCCCAGCCCCTCTCCCACGAAAGGGAGAGGGGAGATAAGCTCTCTTCCCCCTATGGGGGAAGGGCAGGGGATGAGGGCTGTGATGAGGGAATAACATGAATACCGCTCAGCTTCCGAGCAGGCGAGTTCGGCTCGGCTTGGATTTTGCTTTTCTCTAACACCCTCCCCACAATGACGTCATGAGTAGAAAATGATCAATTACTCGACAACGGGAGTGACAGCTGTCTCTTCACTGCAGGCAGCGATTGAGGTTGGCAAGTGCACTCGGAAAGTGGTCCCTTCACCTACTTTGGACTCCACTTCGATAGACCCTTCGTGGTTTTTGACAATCCAGTAGGCGATTGACAAGCCTAAGCCAAAGCCTTTGCCATCTTTTGAGCGCGTGCGCGATTTTTCGCCGCGATAAAACCGTTCGAAAATGTAAGGCAAATCCTGAGGGGAAATCCCTGGCCCATTATCCGAAACACTAACGATTGCCTGGCCGTCTTTTTTTTGTAGCGAGACGATCACTTCTCCTCCCTTTGGTGTGTAATGGATAGCATTCTGAACCAAATTGACAAAGACTTGTTTGAGTTTGTCCTTGTCGGCACATACTTGTACTTGGTCCATTTCCCCCAACGTCAGTTTTACTTTGTCTTTAGCTAAGAATCGCATTTGCCCCAGCACTTCGATCAGTAAGGTATCCAAT
>CAKZNJ010000150.1 GCA_937129505.1 uncultured Anaerolineae bacterium
AAGGGGGCGAGAAATTGATCCCATTCGCCGATGATTGGATTCAAGAAGTGGATGTGGCTCAAAAAAGGCTCGTTGTAACCATCTTGGAAGGTTGAAGGGAAGATGAACGAGCAGGAAAAGCGCTATTGGGTGGCGTTTAACATGGTCAAGGGCATCGGCGCCGTGCGTTTCCGCCGGCTATTAAGTGTATTCGACTCGTTGGAAACCGCATGGCAAGCGCCTTTAGCCACACTTCGTCAGGCTGGTTTAGGAGATAAATACCTTGAGAATTTCGCTCAACTTCGGTCTTCCCTGAATTTAGACCACTACTGGGAAATACTGACATCGAATGATATTCAGGTTATCACTTGGATGGATGAGCATTACCCGCGATTGTTGCGAGAAATCGATCAATCTCCTCCGGTCTTGTATGTACGCGGCGAGATGAGCGCTTCGGATGAAATCGCTGTAGCTGTTGTTGGCACGCGGCGGGTGACAAAATACGGCCGTCAGATTGCGGAAGAAATCGCGAGCGGCTTGGCGCAAAATGGAGTCACGCTAATTAGTGGCTTAGCGCGTGGAGTGGATGCTATAGCTCATCAAGCGGCTCTTGCAGCGGGCGGGCGCACAATAGCGGTCTTGGGAAGCGGTGTGGATAAAATTTACCCTCCCGAACATCGCTCTTTAGCTGAGCGTATGGTTAAGCAAGGCGCCTTGGTGAGCGATTATCCTCTTGGAACACGGCCGGATGCGACCAATTTTCCACCCCGTAACCGCATTATTTCGGGATTGGCTCTCGCAGTGGTCGTGGTTGAGGCGGGTGAAAAGAGCGGCGCCTTGATCACCGCTAGCTTCGCGGCTGATCAAGGACGGGATGTTTTTGCTGTGCCGGGCAATATCCATGCGCCTCAGAGCGTTGGGACAAACCGCCTAATCCAAAAAGGAGCCTTCCCCTACATGGGTGTGGCTGAGTTATTGGAAACGCTTAACATTTCCGGTCGGGTTCAGCAAAGCACTGCCCGGCAGGTCTTGCCAGTAGATGCGAATGAAGCTCGCTTGTTGCAAAAGTTGTCCGAACAACCACTTCATGTGGATGAATTATCTCGCTTATGTGAGATGCCGGTGGCACAGGTGAGCTCAACGTTGGCAATTTTGGAATTAAAGGGCTTGGCTAGAGCGGTGGGCGGAATGAGCTATGTTGCCGCCCGCGAACAAAGCAGTCTGTATACCCCTTGATCCCAATTTCAAAACGGAGAAGTCGGTAATGAGTGGTTCGTATTATGCGGTTATTATGGCAGGTGGTGGTGGGACACGCTTATGGCCTCTCTCCCGAAAGACAAGACCCAAACAGATGTTGCGCATTATCGAACAGCGTAGCCTCTTCCAAATGGCGGTTGACCGATTGGGTGGCTTATTCGAGCCTCATCAAATTCTGGTGGTCACCGTGCCAGACCAACTGCGAGAACTGCGAGAGCAGTGCCCTCAGATCCCAGCAGAGAATTTTCTCCTCGAACCGGCTCCGCGCGGAACGGCTGCGGTGGTTGGGCTGGCTGCCGTGCACTTGGGTCGATTAGACCCCGAAGCTGTGATGGCCGTTCTGACGGCCGATCATTATATTGGAAATCAAGAATGGTTTCGACAACTGCTGCGGGTAGCCGAGATCGTTGCCCGCCAAGATTATTTGGTCACGCTCGGAATCAACCCAACCTTTGCAGCTACCGGTTATGGATACATCCAACAAGGTAAATTGCAAGGCACCTATCATGGAGTGGATGTGTACCACGTGGTGCGATTTAAGGAAAAACCCGATGAATTTCAAGCGCAGGTGATGCTAGCCAGAGGCGATCACACTTGGAATTCGGGCATGTTCATCTGGAAAATCGAGCGTATCCGGCAGGAGATTCGTCGTCAAATGCCTCAATTAGAAGCAGCATTATCCGAGATCGAGATGAATTGGGGCAAGCCCAGTTACGCGGCGGTATTAGAGCAACAATGGCAAGCATTGACGCCAGAAACGATTGATTACGGCATCATGGAAGGGGCAAGCGATGTTGTAGTCATCCCGGCAGGGGCGCTGAATTGGAGTGACGTAGGCAGTTGGGACTCTCTGTTTGATGTCTTACCTGCCGATTCACAGGGAAATATCGTAATGGGTGGGCGTCATTTCGGATTGGATACGCGCCAATCTTTGGTGTATGTCAGTGAGGAGCATCGCCTGATTGTGACGATTGGTATACGCGACTTGGTTGTGGTGGATACGGGAGATGTGCTTTTGATCGTACGCAAAGATGAAGCGCAAAAAGTGCGCCAAGTAGTCGAAATCCTTAGAGAAAATGGTGAAATGTATATTTGAGCGTTTTGGAGGTTGCCTTGGAAACACTTGAAGCATATTGTGTGAAATGCAAACAAAAACGAACGATCGATCACCCTCAGGCCGTCTTTACCAGCAGCGGTACACCCGCTACCGAAGGTGTTTGCTCGGTTTGCGGAACTAAGCTGTATCGGATGGGTAAAACCGAAGTTCATGCATCCCTATCGGCTAGTGAGGTCGATAAGCTGAAGCCACGTCGTTCGGGGAAGTTGGTGATTGTCGAATCGCCAGCCAAAGCTCGCACAGTGGGTCGGTTTTTAGGCAAAGGGTATATGGTTAAAGCCTCAGTAGGGCATGTGAGAGACTTGTTGCGTTCCCAGTTATCGGTAGATATTGAGAATGACTTTGCCCCGAAATATCGGGTACCAAATGAAAAAAAGGCAGTTGTCAAGGAGATCAAGGCTTTGGCAAAATCGGCTGAAGAAGTTTACTTAGCAACTGATCCCGATCGAGAAGGAGAAGCGATCGCGTGGCACCTCATGGAGGCTGCTGCGATCAATCCGAAGGTTGCCCGCCGAGTGGTCTTTCATGAGATCACGGAGCCGGCGATTGGCGAAGCCTTTTCGCATCCTCGCTCGATCAACCAAGATTTGGTGGATGCTCAGCAAGCGCGGCGAGTGTTGGACCGTCTTGTGGGATATAACTTGAGCCCGTTGTTGTGGCGAAAGGTGCGCAGCCGATTGTCTGCCGGGCGGGTTCAGTCTGTTGCCTTACGCATGATTGTGGAACGGGAACGTGAAATCCAGGCTTTTGTACCGGTGGAATATTGGTCGATCGCAGCCGAATTTTTACCCGAAGGTCTAAAAGAGACCTTTGTGGCTAAACTAGCCCGCGTGGACGGCGAAGAGCCGTCCTTGGGCAACGAAGATCAAGTAAAGCCGCTTCTGGAGGATATGGAAGGGGCGCGCTACTGGATTTCCCAAATCAAACAGGGCGAGCGGCGGCGCAATCCCTTACCACCTTTTATCACCAGCACCTTACAACAAGATGCCTCGCGCCGATTGGGTTATACTGCGAAGCGCACGATGGCATTAGCGCAGCAGTTATATGAAGGCATAGATGTTGGCACTGGCGGGGCGGTGGGTTTGATCACGTATATGCGCACCGATTCGACCAATGTTGCTGAATTGGCTCAAAATGAAGCCCGTCAGTATATCTCGCAGCGCTTTGGGGAGGGTTTTCTACCGCCCAAGCCACCTCGGTACAAGACCAAAGCGGTTGGCGCGCAGGAAGCTCATGAGGCCATCCGCCCCACCTCGGTTTTCCGCACGCCAGAGTCTATCAAGCAGTTTCTCAATCGCGATCAATTTCGTTTATATCAATTGATTTGGCAGCGCTTTGTGGCTTCACAAATGACAGCGGCTATCTTCGATACCATATCGGTCGAGGTGAGTGGTAAGGGAACGGCGCATGCATACCTGCTGCGCGCCTCTGGTTCTACGGTGCGTTTTCTGGGTTATATGGCAGCCTATGAGGAAGCTAGGGATGAAGACAGCGTTTCCGAAGAAGAGGGAGGGCGAATTCCCTCTGGTTTGGTGGAAGGGCAAGCTCAGAAACTAGTCAGATTAATCCCTGAACAGCATTTTACCCAACCGCCTCCTCGCTATACCGAAGCCACCTTGGTGCGGGCTTTAGAGGAGTACGGGATTGGTAGGCCATCTACCTATGCTCCAATCCTTTCCACGATCCAACAACGCGGCTATGTCATTCGCGATAACAAACGATTGGTGCCAACCGAGACTGGTATTTTGGTCAATGACCTGATCACCCAACATTTTCCAGAAATTGTAGATTATGGTTTTACCGCTCACATGGAGGAGGACCTCGACCGCATTGCGGCGGGGAAGGAAAAATGGGTGGAGGTCATTCGCGAATTCTACAACCCCTTCTCTCAATTGGTCGCGGCAGCGGAGAAAGCCATCCCCGAAATGAAGGCTGAATTAGAGCCGATTGGAAGAGCGTGCCCGGAATGTGGCAAGGATTTAGTAATCCGTTATGGGCGGTATGGGAAATTTATCTCTTGTAGTGGTTTTCCAGATTGCCGCTATACCGAAGCGTGGCTTGAAAAGAGCGGCGTACTTTGTCCTAAGTGCCAAGGTGAGATCGTCGAACGGAAAACTCGCCGCGGCAGGATATTCTATGGTTGCTCCAATTATCCGCAGTGTGATTTCACCTCGTGGAAAAAGCCCATCCCAGCCCCTTGCCCGGAGTGCGGAGGTCTGTTGGTTGTCGTCGATAAAAACAATGCCCAATGCTTGGACTGTGAAGAGCGCTTCCCGTTGGATGAAGTGGTGCAAGATGAAATGACCTCGACGGCATGAGTCTTGCAACAATAAATTTTGACGAAAGACGTTGCAAAATCAATGGCTTTGGTCTACAATAAGAAAAAGGATGACCATTGCAGTATATCGACGACATCAAAGAGGTGCATTTAAGGGCACATGCTGTCGGAAATGGAGAGTGAGGAATGGATAGAATCCGCGACTATTTGAAAAAAACTCCGGTGTTGGTGGGGATTGGCTTTTTAGTCGGTTTGATCCTCGGTTGGTTTGTAATTGGATGGGGAATTTGGCCAGTCAAGTGGACTGACGCAGCTCCTGAGCATCTGCGCCGGGACTTGAAGATGGAATATTTGAGCATGGCGGTTGATTCCTACATCTTGACTCAAGATGCCGAGCTGGCAAAGAAGCGCTTTGCTGAACTGGGCGAGGAAGGTGAAGAGCTACTTAAAGAAATTGAGCAGCAAAAACCCCAACAAGCAGCGAACGTGGCTGCCTTTCGCCTTGCGGTCAGCGGCGAAGCCACTCTCCCACTCCCGACGCCAGTGGCGGGAGGTGAATTGAGCCCAACCGAAAGACCGCCATCCCAAGGGGCATCTGGACTGGGGATTATCCGCAATTTGTTCTTCGTTGCCTGTATTGCGTTTGCGATCATTTTGGTCGGCGCAGCGATCTTTTTCTTCTTGCGGACACGCAAACCCACCGTTCGCACCTCCCCTCAACCTTCCTATAAAACAGCTTCTTTAGTGCCCGAAGCAGGGGAAGAATGGAGTGGAGCTGCCGCACCTGTTAGCAGCACCGAGCCCCCGATGATGCAATTTATGGCTTCCTATAAGTACGGTGACGACCTGTTCGATGATTCCTTTAGCATCGATTCGCAAAGCGGAGAGTTTTTAGGTGAATGTGGCGTGAATATCTCCGAGACAATTGGTGTGGGAGAGCCCAAGAAGGTAACGGCTTTCGAAGTGTGGTTATTCGATAAAAATGACGTCCAGACTGTTACCAAAGTTCTCATGAGTGAACATGCTTATCATGACGAAGCAACTTATCAGAGATTGGCGGCGAAGGGGGAGCCGGTGCTTCTTCAACCGGGCATTGAAACGGTGTTAGAGACACAAACACTCCAATTGGTCGTGCGTGTAGTCGATCTGGCATATGGAGAGGGGGCGATGCCGTCCAACAGCTACTTCGAGCAGCTTATCCTTGAATTAGCGGTCTGGTCGAAAATGTAAATCAGGACGAGAACAATAGCTCAAACGCCCCTGACACATTTCCCGACAGGGGCGTTTTTGTTTGTTAAGTTCTTCTACTCCTTGACAAATCAACAGGATATCTCTCTGAATATCTGATATAATAAATGCACTTAAGTTGCCAGCCAGCCTAAGCACTTTTTCGGCATGTGACCGTGCCAAGGGGGTGATGTGAATTGCTAGGTTCCCTTGCCTCATGTGTGACGAGCGTCCGGCCGGTATCGAAGAGTATATTTTGAATGGAGTAAAAATGGAACCAAAACTGTATGTAGGCAATCTGTCGTATTCGGTCACCGAAGAGGAACTGCGTGAGTTTTTTGCTCAAGCAGGGAACATTAAGTCCGTAGCATTGATCCGAGACCGAGACACCGGCCGCTCCAAAGGCTTTGCCTTTGTGGAGTACGAAACTGAGGAAGAAGCCCAAAAAGCCATTGGTATGTTCAATGGCACTGAATTGCACGAACGGACGTTGACCGTCAATCAAGCCCGCCCGCGCGAAGAACGCCCCTTTGGCGGCGGCTTTCGCCGTGATTCCGGGGGAGGTGGACGCAATCAACGCAGCGGTGGGCGACGCCGCTCCAATTGGTAAATCAAATCGAATAATTGCCTAAACGATCAGGGCGTGAGCAGCGCCCTGATTTTTTTATTGCTAAAAGCGAAAGGGGAAGAAGGCGTGAATCGTGTGTTAAAATTACTGCACCCGAAAGTGTGGGTGAGAGATCATTGCTAGATCGCCTCTACGAACAGAAGAGCCTTGTTCAAGTTGAGTGACTTTCATGAATTCCGGGTTTGCCTTGCAAAAAGCTAAGGCTTTTCCGCGCTCTCGTTTGGAAGCAGATTTGATCTTGCTTCTTGTAGCTGCCCTTTGGGGGAGTTCATTTGCCGCCCAGCGGGCGGCTGCGGCGCAAGGAGAAGTACTATTCTATAACGGTGTCCGTTATCTCTTAGGAGCAGCTCTTCTTTCGCCGGTCCTTTTCTTCCATCAACCGAGGTGGCGTGGAATCCCGCTCAGAACATGGCTTGGCGGAGGATTGGCTGGTTTGGCAATGTTTTCCGCCGTAGCATTTCAACAATACGGGCTTCAGTTCACCACCGCAGCCAATGCCGGTTTTATCACCGGTTTATACGTCATGATTGTGCCGTTTCTTTTAGCAGTTTTTTACCGCCGTCCGCCGCGCTCGATCATTTGGGTCGCTTCTATCATTGCGACAATTGGAATGTTTTTGCTCAGTACCGAAGGCAGCTTTTCACTCTCGCGCGGGGATCGCTGGGTGTTGGTCGGAGCATTGATGTGGGCAGTACACGTGATCATTATCGATCGAATAACTCATCGTTTGGATTTATTTCTCTTGGCAGTCACCCAAGCGTCTGTCTGTGGCTTTTTGAGCCTCTTCAGTGGAATTTGGTTCGAAAGAGCGACATTCAGCCAATTGGATGGCCTATGGTGGGCGGTGGTGTGGACGGCAGTGGCTTCTATTGCGTTGGGTTTTAGCCTGCAGCCGCTTGGTCAGCGTGTGGCACCCCCCGCCGATGCTGCCATTCTCCTTTCGATGGAGTCTGTTTTTGCAGCGTTGTTTGGTTGGATCATTCTCAGAGAAGGATTGACAGCAACACAACTGCTCGGCTGTGCTTTGATGTTTTTAGCGGTCATATTAGCTCAAATGGGTTTGGTGTCTAAACCGATCCATCCACGAGAGTATCGGGAATGAGGAGTAAAGGATGAACTCGTATCTTGTTATCGGTGCTGGTCGTCAAGGATGCGCTGCCGGTTATGATATGGCTCGATGGGGAGATGCCAGCGAAGTTATAGTGGCAGATCTCCAGTTCGAGACTGCGCAGAGAGCGGCACGGCGAATCAACACTCTGCTCGGCAGAGAAATTGCCTACCCTCTTGAAATGGATGTACGGAATGAAATTGCCGTACGGTCTGCCTTAGCGGGGAAGACAGCTTGCCTGAGCGCCGTGCCTTATTTCTACAATTTGCCTTTGACCAAACTGGCCGTTGAAGCGAATGTCAATTATTGTGACTTGGGAGGAAACACAGACATTGCTCGCCAACAGCATCAGTTGGACAACGAAGCAAGGGTGAGGGGAGTTAGTGTTATTCCCAATTGCGGCCAAGTGCCGGGGATGGGCACAACGTTGATCGTTTATGCGATGGGATTGTTGAATGAAGTTCTCGATGTTTACATGTGGGATGGCGGCCTTCCGCAGCATCCCAAACCGCCTTTCAATTACTTGCTGACCTTTCACATTGCGGGTTTGACCAACGAATATGCGGAAGCGGCGGTGTTCCTCAGGGATTGGAAAATCACTCAGGTCGAGCCAATCACAGAAGTGGAGACGGTTGAATTTCCTCCGCCGATTGGTAAGTTGGAAGCTTTTGTGACGGGTGGCGGATTGGACACCATGCCATGGACTTTCGAAGGAAAGTTGAGAACCCTGCAGAATTTGACCCTTCGTTATCCCGGGCATTACGAGAAGTTACGCGCCTACTATGAGTTAGGATTATGGGAGCTGAAGCCAATTCGGGTGGGGAATGTGGAGGTTGTCCCCAGGGATGTCTTTCATGCTCTGTTTGAACCCAAAGTGGCCGATCCTACCCAAAAAGACTTGATTATCATTCGCGTTCGAGCGGTTGGAAAAAAGGACAACAAGGCGGCGGAAGCGTGGGTAGAAGTGATTGACTATTTTGATGAACAAACAGGCTTTACCGCCATGGAGCGTGGGACAGGGTGGAGCGCAGCAATTGTGGCAGAGATGATGGCTCGCGGCGAGACACCGCGTGGAGCCGGCGGGGTTGAAAAGATGGTGCCGGCTGCGCCTTTTGTCCAGGCGCTTGCGAAACGGGGCATAGAAGTAAAATCTGAAATCCGCTATGTTTGACACAAGCGCATTCACAACTTTGCGCTAAGCGTACAATTCTGGGAGGGCAAGGAGAGACACATGCAACCGAAGATCGCTCTTCTATCTGATGCGTTGGTCGGGCGAATACTGGACGAGGCATTCCAACTGCTTCGCCAACCGGGGGTGAAGGTCCAATCCAAAGCCGCGCGCCGTTTGCTTGCTGATGCTGGCGCCACCGTGCGCGAGGCGGAGGAAATTGTCTCCATACCAGAAAGCGTTGCTCGTTCAGCCTTAGCTACCGTCCCCTCAACCTTCAAGCTGTACACACGGGATGGCGAAGCGTTTCTGCATTTTGGCGACGATGCGGTGCACTTCGACCCGGGTTCGAGCGGGGTTCATGTTTTAGAGGCGCAGGCTTTACACCATCGCCCATCCTATACGCAAGATCTTGTTTGCTTGATCAAAATCACAGAGATGCTGCCACAATATGATGCGCAATCAACGGCGCTGGTCTGTAACGAGATTCCAAAGCAAATTGGAGATCTATACCGTTTATATTTGGTTTTATTGCTTTCTAACAAGCCGATCATTACGGGGGCTTTTTC
>CAKZNJ010000151.1 GCA_937129505.1 uncultured Anaerolineae bacterium
AAAGTTTTTTGGAGGCTACCGTTGGCAAATATTAAGTCGCAATTGAAACGAATTCGGCAGAACGAGAAACGTCGCCTGCGCAACCGTTATTTCAAGGGGCGAGCCCGGACATTTGTAAAGAAAGCGCGTATGAGCATCCAGCGCGGTTCTTTAGAAGAGGCGATCCAGGCAACTCGTCTGGCGGTCAGTGCGTTGGATAAAGCAGCCGAAAAAGGCATCATCCATAAGAATAACGCTGCACGACGCAAAAGCCGCTTGATGAAACGCTTGGCGGTGTTACAAAAACAAGCTGCGGCATAATCCATTGGGCTCTTTATTATCAGAGGATATCAAGAAAGCGGGTGCGTAATTGCTCCCGCTTTTTGTGTTATAAAAAGACTGTACGCAACTTGATTCAGAGAATGAATTTAGAATGAAAAAAGGAATGCAAATTACATTTACTTCCTTGCTGGGTCATCAACCAACTTTGATGTCTCTCAAAGAGGCTGCTCAATGGGCTTCTCGTTACTTGAACCGTGAGGTCACAACTTCGAATATCTCTTATTTGATTCAATACGGAAGAATTAAGAATTATGGCAATGGGGGTAATCCCCTCGTCAGTGGGGAGGAATTGAAGAACTATTACGAAGAAGTGAATAAAGAGAACCACTGGCGAAAGACTTTAGGGAAAGATATTAATTGGCGGTTATCATTTATCGAATACAAAGAGTCGGAAAGAACAAAGCATGTCCACCGCCTTCTTCTAAAGATATAATGTGCAGGCTTATTAAGAAGTTTTTGAGAAATAAATCCACTAAGGCAGGATAGATGTTTGATCGAGAACAACGACAGATCACCAGCGAAATCCAAAATATTCTGACTGAAAAGAACATTCTGCACGGCGACATCGAATGGAACCCTATTCCCTTTGCAGGAGAATGGGGGATCTCAACCTCTTTCTTCCAAATCGCCGCCCAAGTGGCGCGCCAACAGCGCGCAGAGGGAACAACTCCTTTGCTGGTGCCACAATTAGCTGCTGAGATTGCCAAACAAGTTGCACAATCGCTGAGTTTACCGGCTGGTTTTCAGCGGGTCGAGGCAGTGAACGGCTATTTGAATTTATATTTTGATCCCCTCGAATTTACCCGGCGGGTGGTTGACACAGTATTGGAACAGAGGGATCGTTTTGGCTGGGGGGAACCCAAGGGGAAGCGAATTCTGGTGGAGTTTTCCCAACCCAATACGCATAAAGCTTTCCATGTGGGTCACTTGCGCAACGTTGTCCTCGGAGATGCCTTATGCAACATTCTCGAGGCAGCGGGCTTTGAGGTGATCCGAGCTAACTATATCAATGACACCGGCTTGCATGTCATTAAATGGCTATGGAATTATCAAAAATACCACGCTGGGGAAGAACCGGGCGAAGATAAAACGCGATGGATGGGAGACCTGTACGCAGAGGCAAATAAACGTCTCGAAGAGAACCCTGAGCTGGAAGCGGAGGTTCGTCAACTCTATGCCCGCTGGGATCGGCGTGATCCAGAAGTGATGGAGCTTTGGCAAAAGACGCGTCAATGGTCTTTAGATGGCTTCGATCAAATCTATGCCATGTTGGGGGTCCGTTTTGACCATATCTTTTATGACCATGAGTTGGAAAAACCCGGCCAAGAATTGGTAGAAGAACTCATTCACAAAGGAATTGCCATTGACGAACGTCCCGAAGGACCCGTGATCGTACGCATTGACGATCTTTTAGGCTTAAAAAAAGAGACATATCGAGTTCTGGTGGTGCTGCGTTCGGATGGCACTTCCCTTTATGCGACCAAAGATCTCCCCTTAGCAATCAAGAAATTTGAGTTGTTCAACCCTGACTTATCGGTTTATGTCATAGATGTGCGCCAATCTCTTTATCTACAACAAATCTACAAAACCATTGCTTTGATGGGGCACCCCGACTGGGCAGAGCGATGTTATCATTTTAGCTATGAGATTGTAAATCTGCCCGGCAATGTTACGATTGCCTCTCGCGAAGGCACCGTTGTTTTACTGGAGGATCTGGTGCGTGAAGCGCGCCAGCGTGCTTTAGAAGTAGTGCGTGAGAAGAATCCTAATCTTTCTGCTGCGGACATGGAAGAAGTCGCGCGCGTGGTCGCTTTGGGAGCGATCAAATATCCCATGTTGGCACGTGATGCTACCAAGATCGTCACCTTTGACTGGAAGGCAGCCTTGGACTTCAACGGTCAAGCAGCGCCATATATCCAATACGCGCATGTACGGGCAAATTCGATTTTACGCAAAATGGAATCTCCTTTACCTCCTTCGATTTTGCCCTCCCATGAACTTCATCCAACAGAGATTCAATTGATCGATTGGATTTCGCGGATACCTGCTGAAGTCCAGCGAGCAGCGAAAGAAATGCGTCCCCTGTATTTGACCAATTTAGCCTATGAGTTAGCGCGGGCATTTAATGATTTTTATGCTGAATGCCCAGTGCTTAAAGCGGATGAGCGAACCCGCACAGCTCGTTTGCGATTGGTTGCTGCTGGCAGGCAGGCAATTGCCAACTTATTGAAAATGCTGGGGATCATCCCCCCAGAAGTGATGTAAAACCCACAAGAAAAAGGAGCTATACACATGAGTGCTACCCGAATCATAATCATGGGGGCGGCGGGACGAGACTTTCACAATTTCAATGTTTTTTATCGCAACAATCCAGAATTTGACGTCGTTGCTTTTACCGCAACCCAAATCCCCAACATCGAGGGACGAGTTTATCCACCTGAGTTGGCCGGACCAAGATACCCCAAAGGTATCCCAATTTATGCAGAACAAGATTTGGTCAAGCTGATCCACGAAAAGCAAGTCGATCAAGTTGTGTTTGCTTACTCAGATGTTCCTCACGAGTATGTGATGCATAAAGCTTCACAGGTTCTGGCAGCAGGAGCAGACTTTGCCCTTTTGGGCACCCGTCATACCCAACTGACGTCGAGCAAGCCGGTTGTAGCGGTGTGTGCTGTCCGAACTGGCAGTGGAAAAAGCCAGACGACAAGGCGGGTTTCAAAAATTCTTCGC
>CAKZNJ010000152.1 GCA_937129505.1 uncultured Anaerolineae bacterium
CCAAAAAGAAAGAAAATCTTCCCCCAAAAACGCGTAGACATTTTGAAAGTAAATTTCCATGCAAGTTTTGATCACGTAATACACCGCTACAGCTAGCAGACCCAAATTCGCCCATTCTCTGCCCGTCAGACCTTGAAAAGGCAAACGTCGGGGAGCGATGAGATGCCAATTTGCCAATGAAATTTTCTTCATGAGCCGATCCTTAGTTGATTAGGTGATCGACAGCGGGCGCGATGTTGTCTCCATCAATCAATTCATCAAGCTTGTCGATCGCAAGGCACTTTTGCGCAGTATAGCAAAATTTACCCCGAGAACAACTTACAAAAGTGTTGTTTCAAGAATTGCCCAAGTATGGTAGAATGAAACTAAGCAGACAAACGAAATTTCCCTAAGGTGGGAAGTTGCGGCAAGCTATCAGGTTTGGACCAATGCATAAGTATATCACCCTCGCTTCTGTGTTTTTAATTGTCCTGACTCTGTTGAATTTAGCGATTCTTTTTCACTATCCTATTGAAGGAGGGTTGATTATCAGTCTCTTAGCTGGCTTATGGTTTGGCAACACTGTCTACCGCCATTCGCAATTTCACCTCTCTAAGAGTTTCGCTCTTGCATTTCTCTTCGCTGCTTGCCTCCTTGGCTACGCACGCTTTTCCTATCAGGTACCGGCCAACTATTTTATGATCTATACCTCCTTATTGCTGATCTTTCTGGCGCTCCTGCTCTATTCATCTCTCCGGCTTGAAAGCGCCCGCCGCCAATGGGAAAACAGCCTAATCCTAGCAGCATTGACAATCTCGCTGGTCGAACTCATTGAAATTGCCTATTTTTTTGTCCAATATCGCTCGGTCATGCCAACTATCGAGCTCTTGAAAGAGATAAAAGTAACCTATCGAATTTCAGGGTTGCTATTTGTTCATCCCAACGTTCTAGCTGGCTTTCTGAACTTTGTCTGGCCGATTATCCTCGTCCGTTTGATTCACACTCCCCTGCCTAGGGAGAAAGGTCTTTGGTTTCTTGCCCTTGTTTTATTCGGCGTCATTTTTTACTTCACGATTTCGCGGGGCGGGGTTGTTGGAGCCCTTTTAGGAGGGGGTTTTCTGTTTTATCGTTTTGTCTCAATTGGGATAGCCAGGAATTTTTCGCATCAAAAAACAGCAAACCAGCGTGTTTCATTTCTTCTACCTCTCGGGATAGGGATATTTCTCATCTTTTCCTTGACCGGCGGCGTATTTTTCAGAGCGATCAACAGCGGACAGATTCGGCTTTCTGCGCTCAGCGCAAACCGCCTGCTGACAATTTTGGATGCGTTATCTTCCGGAAGGGGCTCTCTGTGGCAGAATGTTTGGAAAGCCTTTTTGGAAAAGCCTCTTTTTGGCCATGGAAATGCAGGCTTTCCCATCGCTTACCTGCAATCCGCCGACCTACCTCCCGGTTTTTTAGCAGCCTCGGCTCATAATCTCTGGTTGAATATAGCCGTGGAATACGGATTGATCGGGCTGATTTGCTTTGTAGTCGTAAGTCTAATTCTGTTTGGCAAACTGATCGGCTACCTACATAGAATGCGTCTCACGCCCCTCAACGAGGCTGATGCATACTTGGCAAGCTTCCTCGCCTTCTTGGGGCACCACATCTTTGACGCCATGTTATGGGTGCCAACTTATCTCGGCTCTTTGCTCATCCTCTGCGTGTTGTTGGTTCGATATGCTTTGCCTTTTGGGGAGTGGCAAGTCAAGCGCAAGACCTTTCTTTTGATGGGATTGGGAGTCTTGCTCGTCGCCGCAAGTATCTATGCCTATCTAACAACAATAATTGCCCCCTCCTATCTATATTACAACAACCAATTCGCCTCAGCAAATGAGGAAGGTTTCAAACAACGCATGTGCGCTCTTGCCGATCGCTACCCTAAGAATGCCTTATACAGCTTTCAATGCAGCCATGCCTTGACCAAGCTGGCAATCGCCGATCCTGTTAGTCCCTCTGCCGTTGAGCTGATAAATTCCGCTGTCCGGTATCAAGAGAGAGGGGTGTCCCTCGATCCATATTGGCCTCCCCAACAAGCTAATTTAGCTTTGCTATACTGGCTCAAGGGCGACAAAACAGCGGCGCTTGAAGAAATGAGACAAGCTGCCCAAAAAACCCCGAAAAACATCTTGATCTGGCTCAATCTAGGTTGGATGGAAGAACAAGTTGGCAATCAACAAGCGGCGCTGGATGCATATACGAGGGTCACCCGCTTGAATCCGTTGGTTGCCGGCTCAGCATTCCCTCACTTCTCCGACCTTTTTTCCACCGCCTCGGTGAACCTAGCAAGTTGGCTAGTCTCTGAGGAAGAATGGGATAGCTGGTATGAATACGAAGTGGTTGATAGAGATTTTACAAAGGGTGTCATTTCTCTTGCCCTAGGAGACCTCGATTCTTCGTTGACCTATTTTCAAGCCTCCGGCGAGCGATTTAAACCCCCCAGTCTCGGTTACTACGCCCACCTTGCCTACGCCCAATGGCTGGCTGGCAAACAGGAGTCCGCTTATCAAATTGCCTATGAACTCGCCCTGCTCGATAGGAATAATTTATCTAGATTAGAAGATCCGCTGCTACTCTCTTGCCTAGGTTGGATCTTGCTCGAAAATAAACAAGATGATCTAGCTTATTCCCTCTTAATGAATTCCTACAACCTACAGACCAGAGCAAGCGATTCTATGTATTATTCACTGGTATACCGCCAACCCATTCTGCAAAGCGACCTATCCCCTCTGCTCATCCGCAATCTATACCTGCTCGATCAAACTCGTCCCGCCTGGGAGTGGTTTACAGAACAAGCCCACACGCGTGAGTCCGTTGACCTACGAAAGGATATTTTCCTTTGGTATAACCATATAGCAGGGCTTGCATCACTAGAGTGGCTTGGAAGATGAATATCAATGGAGGATACTCCCATTATTCCCCCAGTGAATTCGAGCTATGAGGAAATACATCCCCAAAACAGCTAATGGAACCCAAAAGAACCAGAGATCATTTTGAACCCGAAGTCGTTGATAATATGTCATGACATTCACCAAAAGCAGAGAACTCGCTAAAAACCACTTTATCCTTCTACTAGAGGCTCAATCATTGAACCAAGAAATCATCGTCAAGATAGGAAAAAGCAACAGGATTTGGTCATAGCTCCAACTGAAGGGGGCTAGGGCTAAACCGACCAGTAAGGTGACATCACAAAGCATCCTCTCAGGGATATCCTTGAGTTTGCCTTAGTAAATTAGTAAAACCATCAACCCGAAAAGCCAAAGCCACTTGCCTATATCCTCCCTACCCAGATAAACTAAAACGCCCGCCAGAGAAGGTGTTAGTCGAGAAGTAGATAAGCCACTTTGAATAACCTTCAAAAATGACACTATCCATCTATCGTTTAAGATAAATAGTACCAAACATACCAAAAACGATGCAAGCCCAAATCCTGCCAAAGCTAACCAGCGCTTATACCACAACAAACGGAACATCATAATAGGTAGAGTGAGAATTACTAGGTGAGGCTTGACTAAGGTAAGGATAAGCGAGAAACCAGCCAAAAAATCCTTATGCCTGTGTCTAAAAAAAATAGAGAGCCAAGCCAAGTAGGCTTAACGTATTCACCTGCCCAAAAAACAACGAAGTCAAGGTAGCTGAGAAGGAGAACGTGACCAACAACTCTAACCATCTATTCAAGGATGTAGAGGTTCTTAAAAACCAAACAGAGAGAGAAAGCACAATAATATTTGAGAGTAACCAGAGTTTCGCTGCTTGTTCAAAAGGGACAAAAGTTAGAGGGGAAAGGATTAAGTGTTCCACAGGAGTAAACCAAGCCTGCATTGTATAGGATTGATCCCAACCTGTTAGAGACCTTTGAATCTTGTCTAGAGCTTCGAGGTCACTGAAGTCTTTCCCGCGCACAAATAGATAACTTGCACTCCAGTAGGGACGGAAATCAACAATGCCCAGCGATATTGGTAAACGAATAAAAACTATAATCAATACTCCCATCGTTACCATAAGGACAGCAGTAGTGATTAATCGTGTTGTTTTTAACAAGGCATCCTCTAACTAACCCATCTCACAAAGAACGAGTCTATAATGAGTATAACAGCTAACCAGCCACCTTTGATTCGTTTTGCAATTCTTACAATTTCGGTTGGACTCTCGGCAATATTCAGTGGTTTATACGCAATGTGGGTTCTTATCGGTTAACCACCACCGATCGAGCACCTTTTCTCCAATTAAACGACAGAACTAACCCTCCTCCATCCCTCAGAACCAATCGCGGCGGATGAAGATGACAATCACAAAGATGGATAGGGCAAGTGAGACCATCAAAGTAAATAGAAAAGCCAGAGGATGTTCCTGCAAGGGCAATTGCACGTTCATCCCGTAAAAGCTGGATACGATGACCGGCAGGTTCAGCACAATGGTGATGGCAGCCAGAAATTTCATGATGGCGTTGAGGTTATTCGAGATGATTGACGCAAAGGCATCCATCATGCCGCTCAAAATGTTGCTGGTGATGCTGGTCACTTCGATCGCTTGCTGGTTTTCGGTAATCACGTCGTCGAGCAGGTCTTCGTCATCAGGATAAGCCTTGAACAGTTGACTGCGATCCAAGCGTTCGAGCATCAACTCATTGGCTTTAAGGGCAGTGGTGAAATAGGTCAAGCTCTTTTGGTATTTGAGTAATTCAAGCACTTCGCGGTTGCGGGTAGACTTTTGTAGTTGATCTTCCAAATAATCCACTGTCTTGGTAATGGTGCGCAGATGGGTCAGATAATTGGTGGCGCTGGCGAGCAAGATACGCAATAAGAAACGGTTGCGTTTGCCCGTCGAAAGGTTCCGCACTCGACCGCCACAAAAATCACGCAAGATGTCGTTTTCGAGCTTACAAACGGTAATCAAATATTTATCGGTAAGGATAATGCCGAGAGGAATGGTGATATAAGGCACATCGGCTTGAGCGCCTTGATAGTAGGGAATCCGTAAGATCACCAATAAAATACCGTCTTCTCGTTCGGTGCGGGCTCGTTCGTCCAGATCGAGGGGATAGGTGAGGAAATCGCGCGGGACTCCCAAATTGCTAATGGTCTGAATTTCCTCTGGTGTTGGATCGAGAAGATGTATCCAACACCCATTGATCGGCTCGGTTAGAATCGACAATCCATCTTCGAAATTTTTATAGATGGTCAGCATGTCTATCTCCTTTACACCAAGATCAGCGCGGGAAGCCCGCCAGTTTTCTTAAGGCTACAACTCATTAATAAATCATGCTGCCATGCTTTTCCCTTGCCCCCTAACCGTTTTCTATCTCAACGGCTAGGGGAAATTGGGGAAAAAACGGCTTGCCGCTGAACGATCTGTCCCTGAAATCCCTTATCGGGTGCAGGACATCTCGGATCAAGGAATTATCTGGGTTGCAAACGGCGGCGATCGGCGCGCCGAAGGACGAATTTGGTGATCTCCTCCGAGATGGCCGGGATGGTTGCTAAGCTCAACACAACTGCCCACTCTCTCCCAGACATAAAGTGAGTATTGAAGATCGGTTGCAAGAATGGCACAGAGATCACCAACGCCAAGACCGACAGCGAGAATAACATCGCATATTGCATCGCTCGGTTAGAGAACACCCCGATTCGGAAAAGCGATTGACGCTCTGAACGCACCGTGTAAGCACGGAACAGTTCGCACAGAGAGAGCGTGACAAAAGCCATCGTCTCGGCCGTCTGGACGTCTACGTTGTGCCAATTGTAATTCAGAATAAAAGAAATCGGATTGATTCCCGGGGGAAGAATATCCCCTTCGGCAAGATGCCATAACAAACCAATAGTAAAGGCACTCAGCGTGGCGAAGGTTTGGGTGATCGTCTGAATTAGGATACCGATTTGCAGCGAGCGATTGACAATGGGCTCATTCTTTGAGCGCGGCGGCCGTTCCATGACATCCGGCTCGCCCTTTTCCATGGCAAGTGCCAGAGCTGGCGCTCCATCGGTGATCAAATTCAATATCAACAATTGGATGACCGTTAAGGGAGTAGGCACACCTGCCAAGGTTGCCAGAAAGATGATCATAATCTCAGCCACGTTAGAAGAGAGTAGAAAGAAGACAAACTTCCGGATATTGGCGTAAATAACGCGGCCTTGTTCAACCGCCGCAACAATGCTGGCATAATTGTCATCGGTCAAGACCATATCGGCGCTTTCTTTTGCCACATCGGTGCCGGTAATGCCCATAGCGATGCCAATATCCGCCCGCTTGATTGCCGGCGCATCGTTAACGCCATCCCCTGTCATGGCAACCACTTCATCATCGGCGCGCAAAGCTTCGACAATGCGCAATTTATGTTCTGGCGAGACGCGGGCGAAGACATCCGTAAAGCGGATCTGTTTTTGTAGCTCCGCGTTATCCATCTCATTGACCTGATTGCCGGTTAGGACTTGGTGGCCGGGCAAGAGCAGCTTAATCGACTCGGCAATGGCTCGCGCGGTGTTGGGATAGTCCCCCGTGATCATGATGGTGCGAATGCCGGCTCGGCGCGCCTTTTCAAGGGCAGGGATCACCTCTGGCCGAGGGGGATCAATCATGCCCATTAAGCCGACAAAAGTCATCTCTCTCTCTAGCTCGGCGGCATCCAGTTCTTCAGGTAAGGTTGGAATTAACTTATAAGCCACACCCAACACGCGCAGCGCATCCTGAGTCATGCGGTCATTGGCTTGCAGGATTTTCATCTTCTGTTCTTCGGTCATGGACAGCGCATAATCCTGCATGTTTTGATAGCGAGTGCAAAGGTCTAAGACAAT
>CAKZNJ010000153.1 GCA_937129505.1 uncultured Anaerolineae bacterium
CTGAAGGATTTGGGGATGTATGGCAGCGACATTTTCCAAAGCCTGTTCAATGCGCTCGTGGGGAGGTAATGAACCCCACCGTTGGGCGTCCTCTGACCAGGTGTAGCTCGCCAACAGAATCCCGCGGCCAGTCTCTCTTCCATAATCGGTATAGTAGAGGTTGCGGATGGGCAAATCGGTAACCGTGCCGCCGCCATAGATACCTTCATCTGTTTCCCAAAAGCGGCGCCGCGTCTGAAAGAAAATCTTAGCCGAAGCGTCGTAATGTAATTGCCGGATGGCGCGTTGTTTGGCTCGCGAGAAGGGTTTGAGGATTTCAATGTGTCGTAAGACGGGAAAAGGGATTGTCAGGATGGCATAATCTGCCCGTGCTTCAAAACGTCCCGCGGCGGTCTGGTAGTGAAAAATGACTTCTTCAGGGGTTTGATCGATTGCAATCACTCTTGCTCCATAACGGATCGAGCCCCCCACGATTGGCAGAAATGCCTCGGTCAAGCGATCCATTCCTCCGACGATCTGACACATATTGGTGTAATAGTTGCCGGCGTCTTCTCGGAATAGCTCGAGGAAAGAAGAATTCATCATAGCTTCTTGATTGTTCAGCAAGCCGAACATTTCGATCATTCCTTCTGACCACCCCTTCAGTTCCAAAAATTCCCGCACCGAATATTGATCGTATTCTGCGTAAATTTGCTCCCAAGCAGCTTCGCCTTCTTTTTCGATTTGCTCGACCAAAGGATGGATGGTTTCCTCCCAATACTGGCCGGCAAGTTTACCCCTCTCATGGAGGGCAGTGTCAAAGCCTAAGGCAGCGGGATTTGCCTTGGCTTCTGCCCAACGCCTCTTGAGGCCGCCAAGATAAACATAAGCCTGAGGGTTATCCATGACAAAGTCAGTGGTTGATAGCCCAAACTTCTCAACGTAAGCCATGGTCAAAGTATGCGAGCGGGGAATACGCATCGCTCCTGCCTCACCGTACAAGCCGGGGGCAAAGGGTTCTCGAAGGGTATGAACCCGCCCACCCGGGCGTTGGCGGGCTTCTAAGACCAGCACTTCATGTCCAGCCGAGATCAACTCATAGGCTGCAGCCAAGCCTGCCAAACCTGCCCCGGCGATCAGGATACGTTTCGGATTTCCATGAGGATACCTAGCAGAAAAGCCGTGTTGGACAAGAGCAACCAGTTCGGAAATAGACAGTGCGCCATCCACGATAACCTCCAGTAAAACAGATTTTATTTGTCCAATTCAAGCTAAGCGGGGAAGAACACGAAGTAGCGGGGAGCACAGCTCTAATATGGATATTACAGATGATTATACACCTAATTTGTTTAGCTTGCTTTCTTTTCAAAGAGATTGATCCTCTTTCAGGTATAATAAGTTTTTATTGCTAGACTCTAATCCATCATCATGGCGAAGAAACCGCTCCTTATCCCAAGCTCGATTCTCCTTTTACTTATATTAGGCCTTTTAGGAACTTATCTCTTTACCCCCCAAAGCCGCTCTCCCATCGCCCTCGACTTACCCGAAATATCACTGGCAGACCATCATCGCGTTTTGATATTTGCTCCGCACTGCGATGATGAAGTTCTAGGAGCAGGAGGCTTGATTCAACAAGCTATAAAGTCTGGCATTGAGGTGCGAGTCGTCCTAGAAACCAATGGAGACGGTCAACTTTTCGCCACCATGGAGGAATTTCGCCGCATTTACCCCAGAACGCAAGACTTTATCCGTATGGGTGATCTGCGTCAGCAGGAAACCTTACATGCATTGAAAAAGCTCGGAATAAAGCACCAGCACGTTTATTTTCTAGGCTACCCTGACCGGGGAACATCCCATTTATGGCTTTCGAACTGGTCAAGAGAAACGCCTTATCTCTCCCCTTACACACGCACCTCCCATAGTCCTTATCACCACACCTACGACCCTCATGCGGTCTACGCCGGAGAAGACCTGTTGCGCAATATCCGTAGCATT
>CAKZNJ010000154.1 GCA_937129505.1 uncultured Anaerolineae bacterium
TCTGCAAGGCGAGGTTGATCGGCGCCTCGGCGGACGGTTCGATTCCGATGATATTGACCGCAAAAGCCCCCTCACGGCTGCTGACTAAGCCGCCGGTGATCAAACGGCGCACCGCCGCCAGCACGCGCGGATGGCTGCGTGCTTTTTCGAGCGCCAACAGATCGTTCGGCAATGGCAGGAGCGGGAGTTGGCTGGCGCTTTGGCGGTAACCGGTGGTGTGAATTTGAATGTTTCCCCCCAGCACCTTGATCGCATTGCCGTAAATGGCTTGGTCGAAGCCGGCAACTAGACCATCGTAGAAAATCATCAACGCCAAACCCAACCCCATTGCCAAGACGATGATCAAAGTGCGGCGGCGATGCCGCCAGATGTTCCGCCAAGCTAGGCGAAGAAATAAGCTCATAGGACTTTCTCCTCTCTGTGGGATGGTGGTGAAGCGTTTTCTGCTGGGTAGGAGGTCGCTGGCGCAGGCAGTGGAGGGCTGCTTTCGGGAGAGGGTTCGAACCAAAGGGCGAGATCGTCTAAGTTGAGCAAAACCAATGACCCCGGTTGAGCCCCCAGCAAGCGCTCGACAGCCTGAGTATACGTGCGGACCAGCTCGGCTAAGCCCTTGCGGTCTAGAGGGGGGTGAGCGGCGAGCAACTGCATCGAAAGCGCATCACTCAACCCCTGAAGGACATACATCATCATTTTGACCATTTCTTTAGGATGAGCGATTTGCCAGCAACCTTCCTTGTTTCCTTGCTCCAGAATTTGGGCGAGGTAAGGGGTGATCCGTTCGATGCTGCGGTTCAAGGTTTTCTGACGCACTACTGCGTTCTCATCGAGATACCAAGCCTGCAGAATTCTGAGCAGGAAATCCTTGCGCGCCGTTTTCCACTTTAAGGCGGATGAAAAGTAGCTTTCTAGCTTCTGGGTAGCGGAGAGGGAGGGATCGAAAACCACCTGTTCAAGAGACGTTAGGATTTGTTCCACCATGCGTTCGATGAGCGCTTCGAGCAGGTCGTTTTTCGAGGTGAAGTAGTGGAAGAAGGCACCTTTCGAGATGCCAAGTTCGTTCAGGACATCTTGAATGGTCATGCGTTCGAAGCCCTTGGAATAAACCAAGCGTTGTGCGGCGTCCAAAATCTGGTTGCGCCTTGCGGCATATTGTTGCAGGTTGATCAGGCGAGCCATCTCATCCTTCCAATGATAAACCGACCGTTGGTTTAATTATTATATTGTCTCCTCTGCTGTTTTGTCAAGATTATCTAACGGACAACATCTTGCTTAAAGTGGACAGTTGAACCGAGGAGACAAAGGTAATCTCTCTTCTCTGCTGGCTTCTCCCTTTAGCGCAATGGCAATGGTAGAATTAGCTTGCCCTTGGCTGAGAACTCATTTGCGGAAGGATGAAGGATTTACAATGTCCACAACCGTTTCTACCCAACCCTCTAAAGGTTTTTTGCTCCAGATGATCGATCGGGTCCGCCGTAACCACGCCTTGGAGCACGCTACCTTGCATGTGCTAGCACAACGTAAGCCCCACACCAGTCTGGCCGGTCAATCCGATTTCTATGGCTTCTGGATTTTGGGTGATGCTACGTTAGAAGAAGTCCAGGAAAGCGTTGCCGAAGCCCTACATCGCTTGCGAAACGGTGAAGAGGAGTTAGCCATTCATCCTTTTTGCGGCACCAATCTGGCGGCGGCTGCTTTGCTGAGCGGCATGGCTGCCTTGCTCGCTTTTCTGGGATCGGGAAAGCGACTGCGCGATAAGTTGGAACGCTTGCCCTTGGCAATTTCATTGACCGGCCTGAGCATCCTCTTTGCCCGTCCCCTCGGGGCTTGGTTGCAAGGTAATCTGACCACCTCGGGCAAGGTGCACACCTTGGAAGTGACTTCCATCCGACCTGTGCACAGAGGGTGGATGCGCGCCTATCGCATTTCCACCCGAGGCTAAGGCATTGAGTTCGACAAAGCCCATCGTCTATCTAATTCAAGCTGAAGACGAGTTCAGCGCCATGCAGTTCATCGCCAGTATGGAGAAACGGCTGGGCGAGGAGGGTATGGCGATTTTGAATGTTCAGCGATTGGATGGGCGCAATATCCAATGGGAGACTTTGCACGATGCTGTCATGGCAATCCCTTTCCTTGCCGCCCGCCGGCTGGTCATTGTTGAAAACCCCTTGGCGCTGGTCAATAGCGACAGCGCTCAAAAGAGACTGATCACCCTGCTGGAGCAGGTCCCACCTTCAACGGCGTTGGTGCTGGTGGAGAAAGGCTTGCTCACCGAACCTAAGGAGTACGAAAAGGGCAAACGGCATTGGCTGGAAAGCTGGGTTGAAAGCCAGCCCGAACGCGCCTATGTGCGTCAATTCCGCTTACGCCGTGAGGCGGAGATGGTGCAATACATCTTTGAGCGCGCTCGTCAATTGGGAGGCGCCTTTTCCCGTCCTGCAGCTGAGCGGCTGGCGGAGATCGTTGCCGAAGACAGCCGTTTGGCGGAGATGGAAGTCCAAAAGCTGCTCAATTATGTGAACTTTGAACGAGCGGTAGAAATTTCAGATGTCGAGCAGCTCTGCCCTTATTTTGAAGGGGCTGAAAACTTTGCCCTTGCCAATGCCTTGAGAGAGGGGGACGGACGACAAGCCCTGCGGGTGTTGCGCCAGATGCTTAGCGACCAAGACGCCCTACTGATCTTCTTCAGCGTGGTACATCAATTCCGCCAGATCTTGCTGGCGAAATTGGCTTTGGAAGAGGGACAGACCCCCGCCGAAGCAGTTCAGACACTCAGCCGCTTCCGTATCTCGCCTTATCCTGCGCGGTTGGCAATTGAGCAGGCGCAAAAGTACTCATTGACTGGTCTGCGCTACCTCTACAACCGTCTCTCGGAAACCGATGTTGCCATAAAAAGCGGCGAGAGCGATGCGGAGGTGGCGCTGGAGACCCTTGTCGCAAGCCTTACGCTTCGCCCGACTTCGGATTGACCCCAATCCAGAAGTAGTTCGGCAAGACCGATTTTGAGGGGCGTACCTCGACGTTTGGGACCGGAGAGGGCTGAGAGACTGCATCGTTGCCGTTTTTGGATAACATAGTGGGGTGAATAAAGCAAAGGTCAGGCGTTTTGCCGTATTTCTGACGGTAATAAGCCGCGGCTCTTTGGATTTTCTCTGCCAGCTCAGCTTTGGGGTCGTTATCGAACCACAACATGCCGATTTCCATAGCTTTCTCCATAAATAGAACTTATGTTCTATTTTAATCGGAAGTGCTTTTTTGTCAAGGGACAATTCCTTAAGATAAAAGGGAAATAAGAGGGTTAGCCTTTCGTTCGGATGGTAAAGTACTAGCTTCTGGTTCTTTTGACCAAAAAATGGTTTATGGAATGTTGCTGATGGTTCATTGATTACCTTTCTGGAAGGGCACAAGAGTTCTATTCAAGCGCTATCATTCAGTCCCACCGACAACATTTTAGCTAGTGGTGGGGGTGGGCAATCGGATAGCACTATCCGTTTATGGGGTATCACGAATAACGAGTTACTATCCGTATTAGAAAGTCATAATGGAAAGGTGTTCAGCATTGCCTTCAACACTGATGGCAGTCTGATAGCGTCTGGAGGAGCTGATAAGGTGATTAAACTTTGGGATGTAAAAAGCATTACACTTAAGTAATCTGGAAGGACACGAGAAGGGCGTGCTAAGTGTCCAATTTAGCCCCGATAGCTCCCTTCTTGCATCATCAAGTCAAGACGGTACCCTAAGAATTTGGAACGTTGCCGATGGGGAGTTAATTGCGACACTCAATTCGGAAGAAAAGTCGATTTTTAGTGGTTTTGCTTATGAAGGTAGGTACTTGATCACAGGAGGAAGTGGCGGCTTAATATGTTCTTGGGGTTTACCAGAATAATGCGACAAGGAATTGCTAAGCTTTTATTTTGCATTTTCATCGTTTGGTCTAACCAAAACCGAAAACCATCATTGCCCTATCATAAGGTTTGCTCTAGCGATTTGCTTACTGGAAGAAAGCCAATTACAGTAAGGGATTGCGAGATGAGGTGTTTAGAGCTTTAGAAGAACAAGGGATCCTGCTGGTCGGTGTTTGCAGCAAGTAAACTGTCTATATATAGTGGGTAGAGTTCAAAATGAGGTTAGATACCCCTCCAGACGCGCTTTGACGGCCGGCCACTCTTCGGCGATGATGCTGTAATACACCGAGTGGCGAATTGTGCCATCTGGCAGGATGCGGTGATTGCGGAAGACGCCCTCCTTGACTGCCCCTAGCCGTTCGATGGCTTGCTGAGAGCGCACGTTGCGCAAGTCGGTTTTGAATTGGACACGGATGCAGCCTAACGCTTCAAAGGCATGTTTCAGCAGGAGATACTTGCTCTCGGTGTTGACCGCCGTGCGTTGATAGGCTTTGCCATACCACGTCCCGCCGATTTCAAGCCCCCGATCGGCAGGGCGGATTTCGAGATAGCGCGTCGCCCCGATTGCCCGTCCGCTGGCGAGGTGAATCACGGCAAAGGGCAGGTCACTGCCTTTCTCTTGCAGGGATAGCATCGCCTCCACCCAGCGTTGCATATCCGCTGGTGTGCGCACCCAGCCATAGAGCATGTACCGCCAAATATCGTCATCCAATCCTACCGCGCATAAATCGGCAACGTGCACGAGCGAGAGCGGCTCGAGGCGCACGACCTTCCCAACTAGGGTGACAGGTTTAACTTGGAGGGGTTGGCTCATTTTTTTTTACCCTTCGTTCCAATACAATTTTATTCGCGAATAACGCCTCGAAACAAAATTCGTCCCCATGAGGGTGGCTTGGAAAAGCACCTGCAGCCGATAAACTGAACCCGCCAAACCCGACGATTTTCTGTTATCATAATCGCTGGCGATGAATCATACCATTGGTACGCAGTTGCGTCTGGCGCGCCAAGCGCGCCATCTTAGTCTAGAGCAAGTCTCCAAGGAGACCCATATCAAGCCCCATTATCTGGAAGCGCTGGAAGCAGATGACTTTGAACGGCTGCCTTCCCTCTTTCAGGCGCGGGGCTTTGTGCGCGTTTACAGCGCCTTCCTTGGGTTAGACGGCG
>CAKZNJ010000155.1 GCA_937129505.1 uncultured Anaerolineae bacterium
TATTGAGGAGCTGAAGCAGCAATATGTGCGCACCGCAGACTTAAAGGGTTTGCCTTATCGCACGGTCATCTTCAAGCATGTGCTCAGAAATGCGTTAATTCCGACCATTACAGTCATTGCAATCAGCATGGGGTGGCTGATCAGTGGTTTGATCGTGATTGAGAATGTGTTTAATTATCCTGGTTTGGGACGTTTGATGGTTTTTGCGATCGATCGTCGCGACTTGCCCCTTTTGCAGGCTGTAACGATGGTTGCCGTGTTGGGGTTTGCGTTGTCTAATTTGATTGCGGATATTCTTTACGCCATTCTGGATCCGCGCATTCGGTTGGGGTAACCGTACACGCTCCGTCGATCCGGAAGTAATCTTTTACTGGTGACCTGGCTTTTTGGCGATAGTGGTCAGAAAAAAGATGAACCACAAAGACACGAAGGTGAAGAATCAATACTCCGTGTCGTGGTGCCTTGGTGGTAAAAAAAGATGGAACACTGCTAAATAAAATTAATCCCCAATGGCACAGAGTCCGTCTCGCCTGTGTGCCATTTGGGTTATCGAGGAGGAGAAGTGAGGGGATATCGTTTTCTAAAAGCTCGTATGCTCGGTGCGGGCAATGATTTCGTCTTGCAAGGTTTTACTCAAATCGCAGAAATAGTCGCTGTACCCAGCCACGCGCACGATTAAGTCGCGATACTGCTCTGGATTGGCTTGAGCGGCTCGCAGGGTAGCGGCATCCACCACATTGAACTGAATGTGATGACCATCGAGCTTGAAGTAAGTACGGATTAGGTGCGTCAAACGCGTCAATCCTTCTTCGTCCTGAAGCAACTGCGGGGTGAATTTCTGATTCAACAGCGTTCCGCCGGTGCGGGCATGGTCCATCTTGGCGGCTGATTTGACCACCGCCGTTGGACCGTGCCGATCGGCACCTTGGACGGGTGAGATGCCCTCCGAGAGCGGCGCACCTGCTTTCCTTCCATCCGGTGTTGCGCCGGTCACCGAACCAAAATAGACATGCACGGTTGTCGGCAGCAAATTGATGTGATATTCCCCACCTTTGGTGTTCTTACGTCCTTCGATCGCCTGATAATAAGCTTCAAAAACCTGACGCATAATGCTGTCAGCATAATCATCATCGTTACCGTAGCGCGGGGTGCGATTGACCAGCATCAGCCGTTTTCGCTCATTGCCTTCAAAGTTCGTCCTGAGCAGTTGCAAAAGCTCTCTCATGCTTAAATTCTGGTGGTCGAAGACATGGTATTTGATCGCCGACAGAGAATCGGTGATCGTGCCAATTCCAACTCCCATGATGTAGGTCGTGTTGTACCTAGCTCCGCCATTGTGATAATCTTTCCCCCGCGAGATACAATCGTTGATCAGCAAGGACATAAAGGGGGCGGGCATATAGTTGGCGTATAAACGTTCTACCACCTGATTACCCCGCACCTTAATCTCAATAAAATAATTCATCTGCCGCCGAAAAGCCTCGAACAGCTCCTCAAACGTTTTGAATTGAGTCGGATCGCCAGTTTGAATACCGATCTGTTTGCCGCTGCGCGGATCAAAGCCGTTGTTCAAGGTCAATTCGAGGATCTTGGGGATGTTAAAGTAACCGGTTAGGTTGTAATTTTCCTTGCCAAACGCTCCTACTTCGACACAACCAGATGAACCTCCACAACGGGCATCGATGACCGACTTGCCCTGCCGAACCAACTCTTGGACAATCAAATCGCTGTTAAAGACGGAAGGCTGACCAAAGCCGGTGCGGATAATCCGCCCGGCGCGTTGAATGAATGCATCGGGGTTCTTTTTGCTGACCTGTATCGAGGAGCTGGGCTGCAAGAGACGCATTTCCTCAATGACATCCAGCAGGAGATAAGTTACTTCGTTCACGCCATCCGAGCCATCGGGTTTCACCCCCCCAAGATTAATTTGCGCAAAATCCGTGTAAGTACCGCTTTCGGCAGCCGTTACGCCGACTTTGGGAGGCGCCGGTTGGTTGTTGAACTTGATCCAAAAGCATTGCAGCAGCTCTTCTGCCCTCTCGCGAGTTAGGCTGCCGTCGGTTAAATCTTTCTCGTAGAAGGGAAGCAAGTGATGGTCGAGTTTCCCCGGGCAGAAGGAATCCCACGTATTCAACTCGATCGTCACGCCGAGGTGAACGAACCAATAATACTGCAAGGCTTCCCAAAAATTGCGGGGAGCATGAGCCGGCACCCAGGAACAGATTTCAGCGATCTGTTCCAATTCTGCTTTCCGTTGGGGATTCGATGTTTGAGCAACCAATTGGCGCGCTTTTTCGGCATGGCGTTCGGCAAAGCGGATCAATGCCCGCGCGACTATCTCCATTGCCCGCAGTTCCTCTTGTTTATCATAGGCTTCGACATCGTTGTAAAAATCCAAGCTGGCAAGGCTGCGATGGATGTCCTCAATAAAATCTAACATCCCTTTTTGGTAGATTTTGTCATCAAGAACCGTGTGACCAGGGGCACGCTGTTCCATGAATTCGGTAAAAATTCCCGCCTCATAGGCAGCCTTCCATTCTGGCGTCATCTCACGGAAAAGCAGATCCCGCATCGATTTTTCTTGCCAAAAGGGGATAATCCGCTCTTCGTAGACTTTCCGCACCTCGGCGCTTACCTTATAAGGAATTTTTTCGCGCGAATCGAGAATGTCTAAATCCTCCAACGAATGACAGCACAGCTCAGGGTAGGTCGGGGTTGCTTTTGGGGCAGGACCTTTCTCGCCCACAATCAATTCGCCCTCGCCAATATGAATTGCCTTATGCTCCATCAAGTATTGGAAGGCAAGCGCACGGCGCACCGGCTCAGAGATAAAGCCGTGATTCTGAGCGTAAAATTCGGTAATCAATTCCGCCCGTTCGGCTGAAATCGTAGGGATAGCATCAAGGCTTTGTTGTCGCAAGCGAGCCACACGTTCTGTCATCGGCATAGGTTCATCCTCCAATCCGAACTTGTAATCCAAACTTTTCGAAATGTTCGCGAATCGCGCTGAGGTGTTCCTGCTCAGGCGCTGAGGTTTCCTTCAAACGATATTCTACACCCAATCCGTTATATTTATGAATCGCAGCAGCATGATAGGGTAGGAGGTCAAGGGGATGTTGTTGGGGCAAAGAGAG
>CAKZNJ010000156.1 GCA_937129505.1 uncultured Anaerolineae bacterium
GATTCGGAATTTATCCCTTCGAAGCAAAGAGGTTATGGACACCATTTGTTTTTGTATCGCCAAGCTCTCTCAACGGCTGAGAATGCCAACCAGTTAACCTTGGCTTTGATCTCTCATTTGGATACCGTGTATTCGCCCGAAGAACAAGCAAAGAATCATTTCTACTGGCGGATAGAAGGGCGAAGAGCATACGGTCCAGGTTGTGTGGATATCAAAGGCGGGACTGTTATGATTCTAATGGTGTTGGATGCGATGCTTGAGTTTTTTCCCCAAGATTTTGAAAATACCCATTGGATCATCGCATTGAATGCCAGTGAAGAGGTTTTGTCGAATGATTTTCATCAATATTGTTTGCAACGTTTTCCTGCGAATACCAAAGCCTGTTTGGTCTTCGAAGCCGGCAATATACAAGATGACACCTTCAAGCTCGTCGTGGCGCGCAAAGGACGAGCCTACTTCCATGTCAATGTCGAAGGGCGATCAGCGCATTCGGGGAATAACCATCAGATTGGGGCAAATGCGATTGTGCAATTAGCTCACACCATTCAACAATTATCTTCGTTGACAAATTACGAACGGCAAGCTACCGTTAATGTGGGGGTTGTCAGGGGTGGAACTGTCGTTAATCGCGTGCCTCATTATGCTTATGCAGAGGCAGAATTGCGGGCTTATTCACCGCCTGTGTTCGACCAGATCATCGAGCAAGTATTAGCTCTGAAGAATCAAAGCCAGGTTTCCAGCCAAGATGGTTTTGCTTGCAAAGTCGACATTCAGCTCGTTGAGCGAACGGCCCCTTGGCCTGAAAATGAAGCCACCCAGAGATTGTATGCTATCTGGCAAAAAGTCGCTCTTCAACTTGGCATGAAGGTGGCGGGTGAAAGGCGAGGTGGACTGAGCGATGGCAACTTTTTCTGGAATCATTTTCCCACCTTGGATGGTTTAGGTCCGGCGGGAAACAACGCCCACTGTTCAGAACGGGATCCTCAATCAGGCAAAGATCAAGAGTATGTTTCGATTCCTTCTTTTATCCCTAAGGCTTTGCTCAACACGTACGCGGTGCGTGAGCTATTATCTGGAGGGAAAGAACAAGCATGAAACAAGTCGTGCAAAACTTGCGAAACGGGAAAACCGAGTTAATTGAGACCCCAACCCCCGCTTTAAGAGCTGGTTTTATTTTGGTTAAGACCCGCTATTCGCTGGTATCGTCTGGGACGGAGCGCATGTTAGTGGAGTTTGGCGGCAAAAGTTTATTGGGTAAAATGCGTTCGCGACCTGACCTTGTCCGTCAAGTTCTCGAAAAAGCTCGCCAAGAAGGGGTGATAACCACTCTAGAAAGGGCTTTCCAGCGTCTAGATCAAGCCATCCCGCTGGGTTACTCATCGATGGGGGAGATTGTCAGTATCGGTGAGGATGTGACCGGTTTTGAGATCGGGCAGAGGGTTGCCTGCGGTGGAGGGGGGTATGCGGTTCACGCTGAATTCGCTTTAGTGCCTAAGAATTTGGCTGTAGTTGTGCCCGAGAGCGTAGACGATGAATCGGCTGCCTTTGCCACTATTGGAGCTATCGGAATGCATGCCTTTCGTCTGACCAAGGCACAAGTTGGCGAGCGAGTGGCTGTTATCGGGATGGGCTTGGTTGGTTTTTTGACCGCCATGGTTGCCAGAGCCGCAGGATGTGAGGTGGCAACGTTTGAGATCAATCCATGGCGCTTGGAGCTTGCCCAACGATTAGGATTCACCGTAGCGAAGCCTGAACAAGCTCTTGAATTGACGCCTCGCTTTACCAAGGGGAGAGGATTCGATGCGGTGATCCTTGCTGCAGATACCCCTTCGTCTGAACCCATTGAATTGGCTGCTGCGATTGCCCGTTCACGGGCGACGATCGTGGCAGCGGGAGCGGTGGGAGAAAATATCCCCCGTAAACCTTATTACGAAAAGGAGCTTTTCTTCGTCAACTCTCGCTCCTATGGACCCGGGCGATATGACCCGACATACGAAGAAAAGGGAATTGATTACCCGATTGACTATGTACGCTGGACTGAAGGGCGAAACTTGGAAGCCTTTATTCAATTGCTGGCTAATCGCTCGGTTGATGTCAAACCCTTAATCACCCACCGCTTCCCCCTCGAACAGGCGCAGCAAGCATATTCGTTGATATCTGGCAAAGACGCGCAACCGTTTTTAGCGGTGTTGTTTGAGTACGCTGTTGAAAAACGGGAAATCACATCTACCGTTGACTTCTCGTTGTTGGCGGCACAACAGGTCAGACGATCGCCTACTCCAGTGCGGATAGGGGTAATTGGCGCGGGAAACTTTGCTTCGCTAGTTGTTTTACCCTTGCTAAAACGTCAGAAAGGGCTTGAGCTGGCGGCAATTGCTTCCCTTAGTGGTCTCTCTGCTCAACACCTCGCAAAAAAATATCAGTTTCGCTATGCGACCAGCGATGTCGAACGAATCTTTCAAGATGAAGAAATAGACCTGGTTTTTATCTTGACGCGTCATCACCTGCACGCCCAATTCAGTGCAACTGCATTAAATGCGGGGAAACATGTCTTTTGTGAAAAACCTTTAGCGATCAACGAAGCGGACTTGACCCTTATCAAGGAAGCATTGGCTTTAATGTCAAGCAGTGAAGGCGCAACTGTCGAGGGTAAAGAGCGCCCCTTGTTAATGGTGGGTTTCAATCGCCGTTTCGCACCGATGGTTCACAGGTTAAAGACTTTTTTAAGTCCCCGCCACCAACCGGCGATGGTAAATTATCGCATCAACGCTGGCTACATACCCCGCACCCATTGGGTGCAAGACAGGCACCAAGGTGGTGGACGGTTGATTGGGGAGGTTTGCCATTTTTTAGACACGATTGTCTACCTACTCGATGAGTTACCAAGCAGTGTCTGGGTACGTTGTCTCCCCGACGACAATTGGTACTCACAGGATAACCTTGTTATACAGTTTACTTTTGGCGATGGTTCGCTTGGGTCGATCACTTATCTTGCAAACGGAGATAAAGCCTTTCCCAAAGAAAGGATTGAGGTCTTTTGTGGGGGCAAAGTAGCGGTATTAGACGATTTCCGGCGCTTGGAAACCATCGATAAAGGTTTGCGAGCCGTTCAACGCAGTTGGTTGAGACAGGACAAGGGCCACGAAGGAGAGTTACGCGCCTTTATGGAAGCAGTCACTCAGACAGGAACGCCGCCCATCACTTACCCTGAGCTTCTAGGAGTGAGTGAAGCAATCCTAACCGCCCATCGCGCTCTCCAATCTGGAAGAGAAGAGGTTATCTCTTATCAGTGTTTGCAATGACTCAAGCGGAACGGATTAGACTTGCCCTAAGCGCTGCAAGGGAACTAGGAATCGATCCGTTGCTTAACTACGCTCGCTACCAATTCGGCATCCGGACTGGCTTAATTGAGAAGCGAAGCCGTAAGGTGTTAGCAAAACTTACCGAGGATGATCAAGAACTCGTTTTTCAACCGCTCTTCGAGTTGCCTTCTCGTCAACTTCTTCGTTCGATCCTGGGCGAGAAAGTAAATGAATTATTTGAGGAGGCGGAGGAGATTTGCCAAGGTAAAATTCGCATATTCGGTTGGCAGGTGGTTGATCTTGATTACAGTCATGGAAAATCGGATCTTTGGTTTACGCAGTTAGAAATGAGCCCCCCTCGAGAAAATGGCTTCGAGGTAGATTTGAAGTTTTTTTGGGAACCAGCCCGTTTTGGTTGGCTTTATACTCTTGCCCGCGCCTATTTACTCAAAGCCGATCAAAGGTACGCCGAAGTATTTTGGCAAAAGGTTGAAAGTTTTTTAGAACACCACCCGCCTTATCGGGGTGTTCATTGGCTGTCGGGTCAAGAAGTTGCTTTGCGACTGATCAGTTGGGTGTTTGGTTTTCATGTTTTCCAAGCAGCCGCTGCGAGTACTCCTGAACGCCAACGAAAATTTTTTCAGGCGCTTGCAATCCACGCCGGACGCATCCCCTGTACCCTGCATTACGCACGGGCGCAAAATAACAATCATCTGCTCAGCGAGGCGGTGGGCTTGATGACGGCTGGAACAGTATTGAAACAACATCCCTGCGCCGATCAGTGGTGGCTAGAGGGGTGGAAGTGGTTTTTACAGGGGATTCGAAAGCAAATCCAAGAAGATGGCACCTATGTCCAGCACAGCGTCAACTATCATCGGTTGATGCTCCAATTAGCCTTGTGGGGCCGCCTTATTGCCTTAAAACGGGGATTGGAATTTCCGAGAGATGTTTCTGACCGTCTGCGTCATGCTGCCCACTGGTTGGCTGAGTGTTGTGATCCTATCACCGGAAAGGCGCCAAATTTAGGCCCAAACGATGGCGCTTCTATCCAGCCCCTAAGCCAGACTCCCTTCGAGGATTACCGGGCGGTAGCTCAAGCTGCGCTCAGGGCATTTGTCGGCCAGGCAGCCTACCCAATGGGACCATACGATGAAATGAGTGTTTGGTACGGGGTATGGGATCATTGCTCCGCCCAAGAGGATTACACCGAAAATCTGAGCTCTGATTTCTCCTCTCAGCAAATTTGCCTTCGGAAGAATTCGTGGGTTTTGTTGCGCTCAAAGGAGCATAGAACATGGGCGGCTTTGCGCTGTCCCCGCTTTCAGGCGAGGCCTGGTCACGCAGACCTGTTGCACTTCGACTTGTGGTGGGAGGGTATTAATTTAGCTTGCGACGCAGGTACCTATCGGTATACCGCAACCCCGCCGTGGGATAACTCGTTAAGAGATGCTTTTGTTCACAACACCATTACCGTTGACGGTCGCAATCCGATGACCGACGCCGGGAAATTTCTCTGGCTGGATTGGGCAAAATCAACTTGCATTGTAGAGCAGGGTGGCAATGGGATGAGTGTCCCTGCAATTGAGGCAGAACATGACGGTTACCACTCGCTTGGGGTCAGAGTACAAAGAGTTGTCACCCTGATAGAGGATCATATCTGGGATGTGAGGGATAAGATCCTGCCACAGGATCGAAATCGGGGCCTCACTACGCATTCGATTCGATTGCACTGGTTGCTGCCCTTTTACGATTGGCAGGTCTACTCAGACCAAAATGGCTACACTCTGAAGCTGGATGTTCATTCTCGGCATATCGCGCTGAAGTTAATAGCTACGGAGAATGCGAAACTTCGAGTCATTGCGGCGGGAAAGGTTGTTTACGGAGAATACGAAGATACGCCTAACCTGGGGTACTGCTCACCCACTTACAACCTACTCCTCCGGGCACTCTCGATCGTGTTAGAGGTAAACGGAGTGCTTCCCGTCACCCTAGAAAGCATTTGGGAATTACCCGAAGCTGAAGCTGAATGAAAATACTTTTGATTCATCAGGCATTTGCAGCATTAGATGAGCCTGGCGGCACCCGTCATCATGAGCTGGCGCGCTATTTTGCTGCACAGGGCAATGAAATTGTTGTCATCACCAGCCCAATCAATTACATGACTGGCGCTGAGCAGTCCGCTAAAAGAGTGGAAGAGATGAAAATCGGAAAGGGGGAAGTCGTTATTTATCGAGTTCCGGTATATCGTGCTTTTCATCGGAGTTTTGTTCATCGCACATTGAGTTTTATCAGTTTTATGTTCACTTCCATCCGGCAAGCGCTAAAAGTCAAAGATGTCAGTGTGATTTGGGGGACATCGCCACCAATATTTCAGGTGGTTAGCGCTTGGTTGGTCGCAAAAATCAATCGCAAACCGTTGTTATTTGAAGTTCGTGATCTTTGGCCTGCTTTTGCTGTCCAGGTTGGGGTGTTGAGAAATCGCTTCTTGATTCTTGCTTCGGAGTGGTTAGAACGATTCTTGCTCGCACAAGCAGAACAGGTGGTCGTCAATTCACCCGGCTTTGTGGAACATGTACGTGAGCGAGGCGCAAGGCGTGTTGACGTCGTTCCCAATGGCTCTGATCTCGATTTATTTTCAAGAAGGGGTAATGGAAGCCAATTTCGGCGTGAAAACGGGCTAGAGGGAAAATTCGTCGTGCTTTATGCCGGCGCGCATGGATTGTCCAATGATTTAGGGCAAGTCATAACCGCTGCGGAGCTTCTTCAAGGACATTCCGAAATTGTGTTTGTTTTGGTTGGGGATGGAAAGGAAAAAGCGAACTTACAGCGCAAGGCAGAAGAAAAGGGGCTGAAAAATGTGCTCTTCCTTCCGCCCGTGCCGAAAACCAAGATGGCAACTGTGCTCCAAGGGGCTGATGTTTGTTTGGCGATCCTAAAGCCAATACCCCTCTACGGCACTGTTTATCCAAATAAAGTATTTGATTACATGGCCGCCGGCAAGGCGGTTCTCTTAGCTATTCCGGGCGTTATCCGGCAAGTCATCGAAGAGAATCGAGCTGGTATGGCAATCCCACCCGGTGATCCACTGGCGTTAGCAAATGCTGTGCTTGAGTTAGCTCAAAATCGAGCGCTGGTTGAAGAAATGGGACAGAACGGCAAGAAGGCGATAGAAGAAAAATATAACCGTCAAAAACTAGCCGCTGATTTCTTGAATATCTTTGAGCAGTTAGCGATCAGAAAGTATTAATTCTGGTGAACGACTGTTGTATTCAGGTACACTGGCGTATTCCAATGGCGATATTTTGGGAGGCGCCCGCGAAGCACTTTTTCAAATAGGTCACGCATTGCAGCCGTTACCGGACCCATGCTTCCAGCGCCAATTGGGCGGTGATCAACATGTGTGACGCAGACGATCTGTGCAGCCGAGCCAGTCAGGAATAGTTCATCGCAGAGATAGATCTCAGTGCGATCGATGGAACGTTCATGGACAGTGAGGTTCAATTCGCTTTGCGCAAGTTCAATGACGGCTTTACGGGTTATCCCTTCGAGGATGTTATCGGTAATCGGAGGTGTGACCAAAACGCCGTCCTTGAGCATGAAGACATTCATGGCGCTGGCTTCAGAAACGTGTCCTTCTTGGGTCAAAACCAGCGCTTCATCGAAGCCGGCATTTACCGCATCACTCTTGATAAAAGCCGAGTTAATATACGCTCCGCTGATCTTACCTCTGGCAGGCACTGCATTGTCGTCAATCCGCCTCCAAGACGAGAAGGTGACATGAGCGTTGGTGTCGTTTTTGAGGTAGCGTTCAAACGGGATTGCCACAATTGCCAACTCATCGCGTAAATCGTGTAACCTGACGCCGATGACCTCATCAGCTTTGTAAGCGATGGGACGGATGTAGATATCTTGTCGATAATTATCCTGGCGAATCAGGTCAATGGTGATTTGGGTCAGGCTTTGGGGTGTATGGGAAAGGTCCATATGGAGTAACTTGGCGGAGTTCAGAAACCTCTCATAGTGATCAAGGGGACGAAAGAGGTATAACTCTTCCTGCTCGGGGTTCCAATAAGCTCGAAGACCTCCAAAAACGGCGGTGCCATAGTTCAATCCATGAGTTAGGATGCCAATTTTTGCCTCAGCATAGGGGACAATTTTGCCTTGAAAATAGGCATGGAGAGGAGTGGCCATGAATTTCTTCTCCTTTTACAAATTGAATAGGACGAATTATCTATGATTATACTCTTTATTATTTACCCTATTATAAAAAACTGTCTCTATCCAAAGCGGTAACGTTGGAGTATGATTGGGGTTGTCTGATTCAGAAAACAATTGGAGGCGGATGAAAATGAAACGCGCAGTGAGCATCAGCATTGGCTCATCGAAGCGAGATAAAAGTGTGGAGGTTCACCTATTGGGGGAAACGGTGTTAATTGAACGGATTGGCACAGATGGAGATATGGAAAGAGCTGCAAGGCTCTATCAAGAACTGGATGGCAAAGTGGATGCTTTTGGGGTTGGAGGTGCGGATTTAGGTGTTATGGTTGACCGCAAATGGTATCCATTGTATTCTGTACAACCTATGGTGCGTTTTGTAAAACAAACCCCCTTGGTTGACGGCGCTGGCTTGAAAAATTCTTTAGAATATCGCTTAGCACCGTTTATCAATCAACACCTTGGCGAAGTGTTAAAAGAACGAAAAGCGTTTATCACTGTCGGAGTTGATCGATGGGGCATGGCGTGCTCTTTTGCTGAAAACGGTTATGAGTGCGTGTTTGGAGACATGATGTTTGCTTTGGGGTTGCCCTTTCCAATTCGGAAGACCTCAACCCTGAAGGTATTAGCTGCAATCCTAATGCCGATTGCCGGCAGGTTACCTTTTGAATGGCTTTATCCGACAGGTGAAAAGCAAGAACTCCGCGTTCCGAAATGGGAAAAATATTATCATTGGGCAACGGTGATTGCGGGGGATTGTCATTATGTTAAACGACACATGCCAGAGCGGTTGGAGGGCAAAACTATTGCCACGAATACAACAACTGCTTCGGATGTAGAATTGTTTCGTCAAGCTGGGGTAAAGTATCTGGTGACCTCAACACCAGTCTTGGAAGGTCGTTCATTTGGTACGAATATGATGGAAGCAGCGCTGATTGCTGCAAGTGGGAAAGGGCGGAAGTTGACCATCGAAGAGCTAAATGAAATACTCGATCAAATCGGTTTACAACCCCAATTACAGGAGTTAAACTGATGCTTCCCGCAATTGTTGTGGCCGGTGGAATTCCCCAAGAAGGTGAACCCCTCTACCCTTTATCGAAAGGGACGCATAAGGCTTTACTTTCTATCGCAGGAAAGCCAATGATCCAATGGGTCTTGGAGGCTTTAGAAGATGCCAAGCAGATCAGCTCGGTACTTGTTGTAGGTGCACCTCTGCCGCAGGACGTCGAGATGTCCAAAGTGAAAGCCACCATCCCCAATCAAGTCGATATGTTATCGAACATACTAAGTGGGATGAGGAAGTTGCTAGAGTTGGAAGCCAATGCTCACCATGTGGTTTTAGTGTCGTCGGATATTCCTGCAATCACCGGTGAGATGGTGGATTGGCTTGTTCACACGACAATGCAAACCGATGAAGATGTATACTACACGGTCATCGAAAGAAAAGTAATGGAAGCCAAATATCCACTCTCTCGCCGTTCGTATACCCGCTTGAAAGACATCGAAGTTTGCGGGGGAGATATCAATGTAGTGCGGGCGACTCTGTCAGCAGACAATCATGAGATGTGGAAGAAGATCATCGCTGCTCGGAAAAACGTCTTCAAACAAGCGGCTTTGATTGGACTGGATACCTTGTTTCTCCTGCTCCTCCGCCAAATTACTCTAGATGATGCAGTGCATACCGTTGCGTCAAGAATGAAGATTAGCGGGAGAGCGATCATCTCCCCCTTTGCGGAGATGGGGATGGATATTGACAAGCCTCATCAATTTGAGATTGTGGAAGCTGATTTATTGCAACGGATGAAAGAACGCCAAGGCATATGAGGGGGTGGTTGGAGTGGGATAGAGAGCTAAGCGAGAAAATTCGCATAGCCGAAAACCAAAAATGGCTGAAACGAGCAGCAGCGGTTTTCGCTCATTCTGGTGACTCATGGTTCTGGTTAATCGGCTTAGCGATGATCGGCTTTCTTTCACCTTCGTATAAAGCGGTGGCGTTTCTCTACGCAGGCTCTATCCTGATTCTTGCTGTTCTGGTACTAGGAATTAAGTTCTTGATCAAACGAGAGAGGCCGCAAGGAGAGTGGGGAGCGATCTATCGCCGCACCGATCCCCATTCTTTTCCTTCTGGACATGCTGCCCGTGCAACCATGCTTGCTGTGTTAGGCATAGGATTAGGCCCCCCATTATGGGGTATAGCCTTAGCCTGCTGGGCACCGCTGGTGAGCTTAGCACGGGTTGCGCTAGGTCTCCATTACGTGTCCGATATCATCGGCGGAACTGTTTTGGGTGCCTTGGTGGGTTTACTGACGTTGTGGTGGTTGCATTAGGAAAAAGAGAATGGCAACTTCGACAGCTCAACTTTGAAATTCTCCAAGATGTCGATGGGAGTGGGGTCAACACCGTATGCAATGGCGAGGTAATAGGCGATGTAGTCCCCTAATAATAGTGCCGTCCAAAGATGAGCGAGGGCGGTATCCCCTTCAGCATCGATGAAATCGGTGCCTAATCCTTGAAGCATGAACTCTTTTTTGGTCATTTCCAGTCGTTGTTGATGGCGAGGGTGGAGAAAACGAGAGCGCAGAAAGAGGGCTACAATGTGGGTCAATAACGCCTCTGGGTTTTGGGTGCCGCATAGAGTGTTGTGATTTGCTTCGGGAATCTCATCAAACTCTGCCCATGCTTTAGCCAGTTCGTTAATCTGGGTCTTCCAACGACGAGCAACCGGTGCAAGAAAACCGGCACCGTAAATGGCGACCCACCTGCCGATTAGTTGACCAGCCATCCGCTTGGCTAGATTCTGCACAGTAGGAACCTGAGGACTCAGTTTCTCTTGTAGGCTTTCCATTGCTTTAACGGCGCTTTTGAGTTCTTCGCTTGGATCGGGAATTGTCTGAAGGCGGAATAAGAGCGCTAAGATAAGACTAAAAGAATAACCGACGGCAGCGCGCGGTTGACCGATATACTCATATTTCCATAGAGGGAAGCTCATCTTTTTTGCCAACTCTGCTAAAGTTCCCCCGGTCGAAATGCCAATTATAGAACAGCGACGCTTTTGGGCTTGCTCGAGGGCAAAGCGCACTTCTTCCGTATTGCCTGAATGGGAGGAACCAACGACCAAAACAGAAGGGCCTTCTGCCCAAGCCGGCAATTCATAATCCCTTATCAGAGTCAGAGGACACCTTAGGTGATTCGTCACGTAACTATTTACCAAATCGGCACCGATTGCCGACCCTCCTACGCCTACAATCACGATCTGGCGTAAGGAGTCCATCCTTGGCAATTCCTGGATCAGCCCAAGCTCCCAACCAACATTTAGTTGATTGGGTAGATGCTGAAGGTGCAACAACATATTTTGCCGATCGTATTGGGGATAAAGTGTTAGGTCATCAAAGATCACCCTCTCCTCCTTGTTTAAAAATAAATTGGTGCTATCTATTTTACCTTCAATTCCTTGAGCACGGAGAAGGTGTCTCAGCGTTGGGTTGTGGAACTTGCTTTTTTAGTGGATGGTTTGGATTGGATGGCTCGATGATAAATTTCCTTACTCTGCCATCCAGAGGCTTTGGCGAGGTGGAGAGATAATTCCTTAGCACTCATCCCAGCTTCAAGGTGTTGTTTAATCGCTTTCAGAAGCTCGGCTTCCCCCCATTTGGCGGCAGATAACGGAGCGCCTTCAATCACGATGGTGATTTCTCCTCTAGGGCTGGAACTAGAAAAGTATTCAAGGGCTTCGGCGAGGCTGCCGCGCCAAAATTCTTCATGCAATTTCGTGATCTCTCTGGCAACGACGACCCTTCGATTGCCCAAATTTTCATGTAGACTATAGAGGGTTTTGATCAACCGGTGAGGAGATTCTAGCAGAATCAAGGTGTACGGCAAAGGCGAGATTGCTTGGAGGGTTCGCTTTTGTTCGGCGACTTTGCGCGGTAGAAAACCTAGATAGAGAAAATGGTTGGTTGGGAGACCAGAGGAGATCAGCGCCGCAATGGGGGCACATGCACCCGGAATTGGGCTAACACGATGTCCAGCCTTTATGACTGCGTTAACCAGCGCATAGCCGGGGTCATTCAATGCTGGAGTGCCGCTGTCAGAGACTAAGGCGACATCTCCCTGTTCGAGAGCTTCAAGCAGGAATGGAATTCGGCGGCTTTCATTTTGGTCATAAAGGCTGATCAGGCGACTTTGAATTTGATAATGGTTGAGCAATTTTTGGGTGACCCTTGTGTCTTCGGCAGCGATCAGAGGAACGCTTTTAAGTACCTCAAGCGCTCGTAGGGTAATGTCTCCTAGGTTGCCAATCGGCGTGGCGACCAAATAAAGGGTGCTCATGCTGGAAGGGAGGGATTGATGATTGGCTTGGACGGCAATCGTTCAAACAAAATGCGGGCAATATCCAAGGCTGCGGTTGGCCGTGCTATCCTTTTACAGGCTTCAACCGCTTTTCGATAACTTTGCGGATTTTCTAGCCATTGCTGTAGAGCGTGGGTCAAGCTTTCGTCGGTGGGTGTCCAGAATCCAACTCCTCGTGAGACGACATAAGAGACGTTGCCATCTTCCTGCCCAGGCAATCTGGCGTAGAGTAACATCGGTAAGGCGGCATTAATGGCTTCAGTAATGGTTCCAGGCCCAGCTTTGGTGACCAAAATATCTGCGGCTTGCATGAAATCGGGCATTTCACGCACGAAACCGTAGATCTTCACCATTTGGTTCCATTTTCTTGCTTCCAAAGAGACTTTGAGCTTTTGGTTTCGACCGCAGACGATCACTAAACATAGGGGCTTAGGAAAACGGTCAATATTGAGCGCAACCCGCTCCATGGGACCCATTCCCTCACCGCCGCCGACAAGCATTACAATCGGACGGTCCTGAGGCCAACCCATTTTTTGACGTAGGATTTGCTTTTCTGCTGGAGGTTGGCAAAATCGTTGAGCAACAGGCAAGCCCACGACCATCACCTGATCTTCGCGCAACCCACATAAAAAAGCTCTCTGGCGAGCTTCCTCAGTTGGCACAATACATAAGTCCACCCGCCGATGGTACCAAAAGGCGTGTGTGGTCACTAGGTCGGTGACTACGGTTATAAACGGTGGTCTTCGTTCCCCCAAAGCTCGCAAAATCGGCGCGTTTGCAACGGGGTGTACAGAGACGATCAGATCGCTTGGATGAGATTTGACGAGTTTGCGGATATTGTGACGGACGAGTGGCCAGGCGCTATCAGCAATCAGCTTAGCCCGCTGCGAGTCATTGCTGATGTAATATCCGAACCCCCATGCTTGCGGCATGCGTACCATAATTGGGTACAGTTCCGGTAATAGATCGAACGGTTTGGGAGCATATTGCTTAAAGATATCGACCATCTCGGTTTGGATAGCACCATTGTATTGAAGCTGTAATGCTTCAATGATTGCCTCCGCAGCGCTACGATGACCGCCACCCGTGTCGGAGAATAGAAATAGAATGCGAGCGGGGTCACTGTTGGTGGGGTGGGACATCATGGGAAACTATCACTTTTTTGAGACGATGGGCAAGCTCACGGCGTGAGAGCAAGACACGCCGACCACAGACTAAACATTGCAAACCGATATCAGCCCCAAGACGGACGATTCGCCACTCGTAACCACCACAGGGGTGAGGTTTCCGTAAGCGCACAATGTCGTCAAGTTGGAGTTGCGGTAACATTTGAACTTCTCATTCGCTTTTTTGGATTTTGTCCTTCACTCCTGAGAGAGACAACCTCGATTATAACACGTTGGTTTTGCCATCCTTTTTTTCTGTCCTGAAGGCTGATGACCAAAACAGTCCTATAGACAATGAGAAGAGCGTGTTCTCCCATTTGTTTGAAGGGACTTGATCTGTAAAGGATCGAAACAATGCATGTCAAAACCCGAGGATGGTATAATCTCCAGAGAGGTAAGATTCAGATGTTGACGAATTTGGATGTATCTACACTTTTAGCCCATCTCTT
>CAKZNJ010000157.1 GCA_937129505.1 uncultured Anaerolineae bacterium
CTTCCCAATATACTTCTCAACTACCTCCTTACCGGAACTGGTTTCAAGGATGGGTGTCCACGTATCCATTTGAAGGGTATTATGATCCGATAGCTGCCTGGAACGACTTCGATTGGGTTCGAGAGAATTCAATCACCGATAGTGCCGCTGCAGCAACTGCGCTATTTAGCGGTTATAAAACCTCCAATAGCCGCATAAGCGTAAATCCCACGGGTTCTTTGCGTTATCAAACAATTACTGAAGATGCCCGTAAACTAGGTCTTGCGGTCGGTGTTGTCACCAGCGTGCCTATTTCGCATGCAACACCTGGGGCGTGGATTGCACATAATGATTCACGCCAAAATGGGTTAGCAATTGCCAACGAGGGAATATGGGGAAACCCTAACACAACAGGTGATGTATACTCTGCTTATTACGGCGGCGCCCATGGTAGCTCTTTTCCTCCAATTGATGTTTTGATAGGCGGAGGCCATCCAAAGTGGTACTTAAGTAACCCATATATTGATGATGCGATCTATCAAAAACTAATTTCCGAAAGCGGTCAAGCGAATAAACATCGGTTTGTTGAAAGAATTAGCGGTAGTCCAGATGGAGGCAGCCGTCTTCAAGAGATTGCGGACCAAAAAAGCACCTTAATGCTGGTTGGCTTGTTTGGAGGAAACGATGGAAACTTAGAATACCGACTTGCCGATGGCTCAGGATCTAACAAAGAGAATCCTTCATTGAGAGAGATGACCCTTGCAGCCATTAAAGTCCTCAACAAAAATCCCAGCGGTTTTATTCTCAAAACATGAATAAAATGATTGGCGAGGTTATTGACTTTAACCAAGCAATACAAGCCACTCTCGAATGGGTGAATGATCCGCTTTCACCTGCTAATTGGGAAAATACCATAATTCTCGTGACAGCGGATCATGAAACCGGTTACTTAACGCAAGCGCCTAGCGTATTTGCCAACCAGCCCCTTGGAGAAGTCTCACCCAGAACCCTACAATTAGAAAAGAACTGCCTGACAACCTGCCTTCGCGCAAGTTGGGAAGATACAAATGGCAACAGGGAGATTGACACGAACGAAACAGTCTACTGGGCATGGAATAGCGCCTCCCATACCAATAGCCTCGTCCCCCTTTTCGTCTTTGGGGCAATGAAAATTTCCTATCCAACTCTGATTAAAGGACGCGATCCCGTTCGAGGAGATTTTATTGACAACACAGACATATACTGGATCATGAAAGCCGCTTTATTCCATAGTTTCAATCTCTACTTGCCGATTATTTACCGATAAAAATCCACGTCGCTCAATAAGTGAATGCCGCATTCAACCTTTGAATGCCCTTTCCAGCGTCCAGCGCGCAGCCCTTCACCAGCCTCTATTGGCAAGGTGCAAGGAGTGCATCCAAGGCTTGGATACCCTCTATCGTGTAAAGGATTATAGGGAAGTTTATGCTCTCGAATATAACTCCACACTTGTTCTTCTGTCCATTTCAATAAAGGGTTGATCTTAATGATTTGATTTCTCTCATCCCATTCAACCACTTTTGCCCTGCTACGAATTTCCGTCTGCCCTGCTCGGATAGCAGTGATCCAAGCCCGCTTATTGCGTAGGTACTCTCTTAATGGCACAACCTTTCGTAACAGGCAACAGGTATCTGGATCTCTTTCCCACAGATTTTCACCAAATTGCTCTGCTTGCTCTCGTAATCCAATTGCTGGAGTTATCCTTTCAAAAGTGATGCCAAATCTATCTTCGAGAACGGAACGCAATTGATGTACTTCTGGGAACAGTAGACCGGTATCAATATAAAAGACCGGGATTTTACAACCCATTTGCTCAAGAAAATGTAACAGAACAATCCCCCCGACCCCGAAAGCGGTCGACATAACCAAGTGTGGCGAAAATTCTGCCACTGCCCATCTAAGGATTTGCCCAGGGTCAGATTCACAAAAAGAGGCAGCGAGTGTTTCGACTTCTTGTTGTTTCATGCTTATATGATTCTAACGGTTGATTACACATCATCGATGAGAATTAAGCTAATAAAATTGTTAGGTAATGCAAAAGACCCTCAACCATAAAGTTGAGGGTCCGCTGGTGCCCCCAGGGGGATTCGAACCCCCGTTTTAGCCTTGAAAGGGCTGCGTCCTGGTCCCCTAGACGATGGGGGCAAACGTGTGTATTTTACCACAGAGTTTTTAATTTCAAGCCAAAAATGGAAGGGGTATTTTTTTATGTTTTCTTTTTCCGATCTTGCGCAATAACGTCAGTTCGAGATAAGGGACATAACCAATGAATACGAAGAGAGAAACCAATGCAACCTCAGCGCTCTCTGAGGTAACAATTGAGCGGAATGTGCTTATCCCGAACTCGGGTTATATAGAACAAGGGATTAATCTCTAGATTTTTGTCTAGAAAAATGATTTCTGTTATCTATAACGTGATATAATTCAAATTCGCGTTTAGGATTACGCCATTCATATAAAAACCAATCGATCTCAAGGATTGTCTTATGAGCGACCTGTTACAAGCTGTAGAAGCACCTGCCAATGAAAACATACCCCAATTGCGGCCGGGGGACTCGGTCAGAGTCTTTATCAGAATTAAAGAGGGAAACTCTGAGCGCACTCAGGAATTTCGCGGCACGGTTATTCGCATGGGAAAAAGCGGTAACAATGCTAATTTCACTGTTCGGCGCATTGCCAGTAATGGAATTGGCGTTGAGAGAACATTCTTGTTAAAATCGCCCCGTCTCGAAAAGGTCATCGTCGAACGTCATTCCCATGTACGCCGCGCTCAGCTCTATTTCCTGCGGGGGCGAACGGGTAAACGCTCTCGTCTAAAAACCAAGTTCACCGCTTAGGGTTGTCTGCAGCCCTTGCCGATCCATCTGCTCTAACCTCCTCCATCCGCCCGATCGGCATTTTTGACTCGGGGGTAGGGGGTTTGAGTGTTTTAAGACAAATCGTCCACCAACTACCACACGAAGACATCATTTATGTCGCTGACCAATTCCATGTTCCTTATGGCCGCCGCCCCTTAGAGGAAGTTCGCGGGTTTGCAGAGGGAATCACCCGTTATCTGCTTTCAAAGAATGCCAAAATCATCGTTTTAGCTTGTAACACCGCCTCAGCAGCAGCTTTGAAATACTTACGTGAATCCTATCCCAATATCCCTTTTGTGGGGATGGAACCCGCCGTAAAACCCGCTGCTGAAAGAACGAAAAGTGGGGCAGTTGGTGTTCTAGCAACGCCAGCGACTTTTCAAGGCGCTCTCTACGCATCGGTGATCGAACGCTTCGCCCAAGGGGTTAAGGTGTTTCAGCATACCTGTCCAGGATTGGTTCAACAAATCGAACAAGGGGACTTCGATGGACCGATCACTCGAAAAATCTTAGAGGAAGCACTAAACCCCATGCTCGCCTCAAATATTGACACGGTCGTTCTCGGGTGCACTCATTATCCTTTTGTCATTCCCTTAATCCAAGCCATTGTGGGAGAGCAAGTACGGGTAATCGATCCAGCGCCCGCAGTGGCGCGCCAAACTGCCCGGCTTTTAGAACAACAGAACCTCAATAATAAATCCTTGCGAGCTGGTCAAGTTCGGTTTGTAACCAGTGGTGATCCGGCTTTATTAGAAGAGTTTGTCCAAAAATTGGATATTCCCAAAGGTCCCATCAATGCCGTTCGCTGGCATAGTTCTACCCTGACCGACATCGATCAATCTTTATAACCATTCGCTTTGTCTTGCTCCCTCCATTTCTGTACCGATCCTGATTGTCTAGGTTTTCTCGTCCGCAAAGAATATGCCCAAGCGGGCTAGATCTCCCTTCCAATCTTTGAAGGCTGCAAAAGTCAAATCGTTGATTTCGAGTTTATCCGCTTCTTTGATGAGCATAAAAAGTTCAGCGTAACTATAAAATACCCGTCTTGTCCAATCAAGATTCAGGGAGGCACAAAGCTCCTGAATGACTTCGGCGCTACCTGCTTCGATCTCAACAAATTTGCCATAAGGCATTTCATCCAGAGAGATCCTTCCCCGTCTCCACTCATACTCGCAACGATATTTTTCATATTCCATGACCACTTGATACCCCAACGCTTCCAGCAGTCTGCGTGTGGTGCTAAAGTCGTCTACTTGCGTTTGGATTTCCAGACGCGATCTCGCCCCATGATCATCTGTGCTACTTCCCTTGAAAGTTAAGAGATTATGAGTATCTCTCCGCAAGCGCAAAACTTGTCCCTCTTTCGACAATCG
>CAKZNJ010000158.1 GCA_937129505.1 uncultured Anaerolineae bacterium
GCGGTCATCATCCTCGACCCGGTCAACGCGCACGTCATCCGCCGCTACGTTGGGGCACCGAATGGGGTACAGCCTGACACCCGTCTTTACTTGCAAGGCAAAGAAAGCGACCACCAAGCTGAAGCCAATCAGGGATTCAAACTGAAGGGTGGAGATCGGGTTGTGGTGTGCAGTGATGGATTGACGGATCTCGTGGCGGACCATGAAATCTTCGCCCTGATCAGAAAACAGCCCCTTGAACGAGCTTTAAACGAGTTAGTGCGTCTGGCAAATCAACGAGGTGGTTATGACAATATCACCATTGTTGCTTTACAAGTGGGAAAAGCCACTGCCAGTTGGACGCGCCGGCTGTGGAGAAGTCTCCTCTTTGCCTTGCTTACTCTCGGCGTCACGGCTAGTTTAGTGCTTTTCTATCTCTTCGGGGGAGATCAACTTTTCCGCCGTTGGGGCATTTTCCCAACCTTGGTGCCTACGGTGCAGACAACCTTGGAGGAGACACCTTTTTCCCCAGTATCTACCGAACCAGCGGCTTTTCCTGTGGAGACCCCCACTTTCCCCACTCAGCTTAGCCCCACTCCTCAACTGTTACTTGAACCAACGGCAACTTTCACCCCTTGGCCAACCCATACCCCCAAACCTTAATTTGTTGATAAGGAACATAACCGCTGAGTGTACAGAGAACGCAGAGAGGTACCAATGCAAACTTTGCGCTCTCTGGGGTAACTTGAGCGGAATATACTTATCCCGCTTTCGCGTTAAGGGAGATTGGCGTAATAAATGCGGTTTCCAAAAGCCAGAAATACTAAGCGCTGTTCCGAAGAAACGGCCAAAGCTGTGGCAGGCACTCCTTGCGGCAGAGGGCTAAATGAGGGGGTGGGGATGCTACGCAATTGAGAGTGAAAGGCTAGTAAACGCAAGCTGAACTGATAAACCGCTGGCACGCTGGGCTCAAGGAGATAAAGCGCGGGATCAGGAGGTTGAGAGACATACAGTCGGGTAAAGGGTGTTTCGCTTTGTAAGGGTTGGTTTTCTCGTCCTGGTCGGGTATCCTTATAGGGCTGGGGATCAACACAGCGGGTGGGAGAGGTGGCGCTATAGGTGCACTGTGCTAAATGACCATCGGCATAGAGGAGATACAAGTCCTCGCCGTAAACGGCGAAATCGATCACATTTTGCATCGGAGGGACATCTTGGGAGAAGAACAGTTCTGGTTTATCACCGAATTTGTTTTTCCAATAGATCCAAACGGCGTTTTTCTGGGGATCGAGCACGTAGCCATTTCCGCGCTCAATTAAGAATCCGCTCACCGTACCCATGCCTCGCTCGTCAGGGGTGACAGAGTCGACAACGGGGGGGACGTTGTAATCGCAAGTGACCACCTTTCCCATAGCGTCCATGCCCACGATGACAGCTTGCAACTGCGTCGCTTCACGGATCAAGCCAAAGCCGACTAATTTCCCAACCGCTGCCCCTTGAATTCCAGCCCCGCAAGAGGCGTTGGTGTTGAGGACATAGCCGCGCGCCGCCGCAGAAGCGCGCCAGACCACTCCAGCATTAGCATCCAACAAAAACAGCTCATTTTCGGTGACGGCAATCTTGGTGATCTGGGCTTCTTTTGGCAAATCGTCTACTGCTACCGCAAAATCTAGCCGCTTAATGGAGTCAATTTGGTCGATGGCTGCATAGGCTTGGGCGCGCAGTGCCTGAGCTTCCGAAGAAGTTGCGTAGCGCGTCGCTTGGTCGAGATATCCCAGCGTAGCCTGCCAAGCGGATCGTTGGGCTAAGGGATCGGGCAGGGTTTGGGCTTGTTGGGCAGCCTGTTGGGCAAGTTGCAGATAGCGTTCGAACTCGCCTACTTGTCCTTGCTGGAAATACACCGCACTGGCGAGGGTTACCACCACTAGGGGCGTAAGGATAGCAATCAGCGCCATAATAGGGGTTGGGATTTGGAATACGCTGGAATCGGGTAACCAGCGTCCCAACACCTGAAATAGTCGGTGTCTTACCCCCTGCAAGCCTTTGCTCAAACCGATGAGTAAAGAGTCCTTTGGAAGACTTTCTACGTCTAGCGAAGGTGGTTGAACCGCAACAGGGGTTTCTGAGGGTAAATTGGGATTCTTGTGGTGAAGCTTTTGCTCTGAAAAAGATGGTTCGGCAATTGCTGTCAAAGACGACTCTTCTCTTGGAAGGAGGGGGACGGGTGCAGCAACAGCAGGGATTTGTTCTCCTAGATCTACAGGAGAGGGTGGGGACGTTTGCTGCGCCTCTACCAAGGAAGGGGACTTGCTTTCAGAAACGGCGGGAGAGGATATAGCCGGGAGCTGGAAAATTTTTCCTGTCCCCTGTTTGAACTGAACCACCCAGCCTTCGATTTCAGTTTTATCCGCCAACTTGCGGGCAATGCTTTCGATCGCTTGCCCTGAGAGTGAATTGAGCAGAGAAGGAGTCCATGTGGGAGGGGGTTGCACACAAACCAGAAGGCTGTCCCCACTGGCGATTTCTCCTTGAACAAAACGCACTTTGGCGACTTTGCTTATCCCTAAACCTTGCCCTGCCAAGTCGGGGTCGTAGAGATGATTTACCCCCAGTGATGAAATCCAATAGATCTGAGAGTAACCGCTCTGGGCGATAGTTAGTCGTCCCGTTTGAAGGACGATTTGAGTTAGGATTCCAACCGTTTGATTTTCGCTTCTACCCACCCGCGTGTTGCGATCGAGCAGGAACTGATTCAAACTTTCTGCCACTGTCCGCAAGGCGCCAGTCGTTGTGCCGGGTGTCTTGTAAAAGACTTCACTCAACCGCTGTAACAATAAGGTGCGTTTATCGGGTGGCAAGGTTCGATTGCCCTGTAAGCTGAGGTGGAGCAGAAGGACAGATTTTTGTCTCTGGCGGGCAACCGTTTTGGCGGTCTGAGTGGCGAGAAAATCTGCTCTGCCAATTCTGTCTTCTTCAGAGGGAGAAGAAAGGGGTAAAATGTAAACATCAAACACAGGCAACATCCTTGCCAAGGCGCATGAGCCTAAATTTCTCTAGTTGCATTATACTGGTAAAATGACTGGCATCCATCCATTTCTGGGTGGTGAATCTTCTCCTCGCCGGGGAGATAAAAACTGCAAGTTACAGAAGGGAGCGTCCATCTGATTAAGATAATGTGGCAATTCAAAGTGATTCAAAAGCCGGAGCAATTCGAAGCTCTAGCCCAAAGCTGGAATCATCTGCTTTCAGAGAGTGCAAGTCACGTGCCGTTTTTACGCCATGAATATCTTTGGACTTGGTGGCAAACGCTTGGTGGGGGTGAATGGCAACATGGAGAGTTGTTTATCGTTCTCGCTCTGGATGATAGTGGCGAAATTCGCGCCATTGCCCCCCTGTTTTACACCCACAATCGCGAGGGAGAAACAGCCCTTCTTTTGTTGGGCAGTGTTGAAATATCAGACTATTTAGATTTCATCGTCCGAGAGGAGGACCTGCGCTCGTTTTGCGAAGAGTTGTTGGTCTTTTTGAACGGCGTTTCCTCCCCGGCTTGGCAGGTCATCGATCTATACAACGTGGTAGATAGCTCGCCTACTTTGCCGGCTTTGGAGGCTGCAGCTCAGCGGTTGGGTTGGCGATACCGTGAAGAATGTTTGCAGCATTCCCCCTACATCCCCTTGCCCGGCGATTGGGAAAAGTACCTGGCGAACATCGACAAAAAGCAGCGTCATGAAATACGAAGGAAAATGCGCCGCCTCGAAGAATCGGGAGTCCCCTTTCGCTGGTACATTGTTCAAGAGGAAAACCTGCTCGATCAGGAGGTGAACAGCTTTTTAGATTTGATGGCGCTTGATGCGGAGAAAAAGGCGTTTTTAACCACGGTGATGCGTTCTCAGATGCGCTCTGCCATCTGGACTGCTTTCCGCGCCGGTTGGTTGCAATTGGCATTTTTGGAAATCGAAGGGCAAAAAGCGGCCGGCTATCTCAACTTTGATTATGCCAATCAAATCTGGGTTTATAACTCAGGAATGGATAACCGTTTCAATGCCTATTCCCCCGGCTGGGTCTTGCTCAGCTATCTGCTCAAATGGGCAAATGAAAACAGGCGCGTCTCTTTTGATTTCATGCGCGGCAACGAGGAATACAAATATCGTTTTGGTGCAATCGATCGCTATGTGATGCACGTACGTCTGGAGCGTTAAGGAGCGAGGAAGGGTTTAAAAGATTGAGCGCGGCAGCCCCCAGCCACCCAGCCGAACTCCATTCGGATGGTCGGTCCA
>CAKZNJ010000159.1 GCA_937129505.1 uncultured Anaerolineae bacterium
AACTTCACTCATTACCTCGGAGATCTTTTCGCGGATGTATTCTGAATTCGTCTCCTGATAGCGACGGTGCAAATTGTTGATCACCCCCTCAAAGGGGGTGCGGAAGGTGGCTTCGCGTCCTTCGCGGTTGTAACGGACGGTCACCTCTCTTCCCGCCGTCCCGTAAAGGATGATGTCCAATTTTTCAGGCGGCAAGCTGCTGACAGGGGCGTTCAGGTCGATGTGATATTCGCGCGCAACTGCCTGCAACGCTTGCCAATAATAGCCTCCCTCCTCACGAGGGCCATGCCACTCCGAGACAATGATCGCTCCCTCGTTGAGCGACAGCTCCTTATTGGGGATAAGCAGATCGGGATCAATGACCAACCTCCCACCCAGTCCTTGGCATTCTGGACAGGCTCCGTGCGGTGTATTGAAGGAAAAGGTGCGCGGTTCGATCTCCGGCAGGCTAACCCCATGTTCTGGGCAAGCAAGATACTCCGAGAAATGCCAATCATAAGGGGCTGGGGCAGGGGTGGAATCAGACAGTTGATCTGCCGAGTCGTCCGCGGGGAGGGGTGGAATCACTTGCACAGTGATGTATCCTTCACCGAATTTGAGCGCTGTTTCGACCGAATCGGTCAAGCGACTGCGAAAGGTAGCCAGGTTTTCATCGTCTTCCCCATTAGGGATAATCAAACGGTCAACAACGGCTTCTATGGTATGCAGTTTGTAGCGGTCTAAAGTGATCTCCTCCTCCAGAGGATAAACAGTTCCATCCACACGAGCGCGGGTGAATCCAGCCTTGCGGATTTCCTCGAAGATCGCCTGATGGGTGCCTTTGCGCCCCCGAATCAGCGGCGCTAAGATCAAAAAGCGGCTGCTCGGCGTTAATTTTTCGATCGCATCCACAATCTCCTGCGCCGATTGTTTGGTCACTTCCCTACCACAGACGGGACAATGGGGGATGCCGATGCGGGCAAAGAGCAAACGGAGGTAATCGTAAATCTCGGTGACCGTCCCCACCGTAGAGCGCGGATTGTGGGAAACCCCCTTTTGGTCAATCGATACCGCCGGCGACAGTCCTTCAATATAGTCAACATCCGGTTTTTCCATTTGCCCCAAAAATTGGCGGGCATAAGCGGAAAGCGACTCGACATAGCGCCGTTGGCCCTCGGCGAAGATGGTATCAAAAGCTAAGGATGACTTTCCAGACCCCGAGAGGCCGGTGATGACAACCAGTTTATCGCGAGGGATATCCACGCTGATGTTTTTCAGGTTATGAACGCGCGCGCCAACCACACGCAGTACATTTTGCGACATAGGGCTTCCTATTCCAAACCAAATTCTTCCAGACCTTTCATTATACCAAGCAGGATGGATAGAAGATTTTGAAAATCGCCCAAAAATCACCCCCTTCGCTCAACCCTCTGGATACCCGCCGAGATTGGCTTTAGAAGGTCACGGGTAATGACTTTAGGCCGCGAACGACATAGCTCTGCCGATATTCGACCTTTTCGTTTGCCAAACGAAGCTGGGGCAGCCTTTCGATAAGAGTCTGAATGGCAACCTGCATTTCCAATCTCGCTAAAGGAGCACCGACACAATAATGAATGCCCGCCCCAAACGCCAAATGGGGGTTGTCCTGCCGAGTAATATCAAAACGGTGCGGAGCCTCGAAGCGAGCGGGGTCTCGGTTGGCAGCCGCATAAAGCAAAGCAAGCTGAGCACCCTTCTGCAAATGTAACCCTTTATATTCCATACCCTCTCTCACCCAGCGCCGAAAGAGGTGCAGGGGGGTATCGTAACGGAGAATCTCTTCAACCGCTGTCTTAATCAATTCAGGGGAACGCTTTAGGAGCTCATATTGGGCGGGGTGAGAGAAAAACGCCAACATCCCATTGGCAATCGCATTGACGGTTGCCTCATGCCCGGCGTTGAGCATCAGGATACAGGTAGCGATCATCTCGTCTTCGCTCAGCCGATTGCCTTCCTCTTCCATCTCTACCAAGGCGCTGATTAGGTCGTCTTGGGGTGAGGCTCGCCGTTCGGCGATCAGCTTGCCCAGATAGGACGAAAATTCCACTACCGCGCAATTCGCCCGTCGCGCATCCTCTACCGTTGGCTTTAGTTCATACATGGCGACAATGGCATGAGACCAAGGGCGCAGAGATGAGCGTCCTTCTTCGGGCACGCCCAACAATTCGGCGATGACCATCACAGGCAAAGGTTCGGCAAAATCAGCCAATAAATCCATCTCTCGGCGAGGCAGCACAGCATCGATCAGGTGGTGGGCAATTTCGGTTAGGCGCGGCCGTAAGGCTTCCACCCTCGCTGGAGTAAACGCCTTATTTACCAACCCTCGCAAACGGCTGTGATCGGGAGGCTCCTTTTCCATCAATGAGTTCAGGTGCAGTTTCCCAAAGGGTGTTTTGGGGTCGGGTTTTGGCGCTCCTTCGAGATCTCTGCCCAGCCGCCGATCTCGCAACAGAGCATTTATATCCTCATACGTGCTCACAAACCACAGTTTCCAGTCAGGATCATATAAAATCGGACTTTCTTCTCGTAGTCGATCGTAAAAGGGATAAGGGTCGGCGATGAAATCGGGCGCGAGGGGATCGAAAGGCAGTTTTTGCTTGGAGAGAGTCACAGGTATCCTCCGTTTTCAAGAGCACGCTTTGCCCCGATTATAAGACCAAAAATGTCTGTTTCCAAAATTGCCTAACTCTCTTTTTTGGCTCAGACTCACTTGCTTTGATCTATCCATGTTCCCGCCTGCGGTAAGCTCTCAAAGGGAGGCAGAGAGGCTATAATATACGAGATGTGCACTCTATTTCTTAGCTAAATGATCCCCATGACTCATCAAATCCTTCATCTTCTCCATGTTGATGCCTTCACCCCTCAGGGTTGGGTCAGAGATGCTTGCCTCTCTATCCAAGACGGGCGCATCAAGCAAATTTCTCCCTGCACGGCGGAAATGGAGCTGCCCGAAGGCAAGCGGATCGAGCGCCCTGGTTGGATTGCTTCCCCAGGTTGGATTGAACTGCAGATCAACGGTGCCTTCGGCGTGGACTTCGCTGAAGAACCGCAGCGAATCTGGGAGATCGCCAGCCGCTTACCCGAGTTTGGCTTTACCGCATTCCTGCCAACCGTGATCACCTCACCCCTCTCTGTCTTCCAACAGGCAATCGAGGCTTGGAAGGCAGGCGCACCTCCCGGCTGGCGAGGGGCGGTGCCCCTAGGGCTGCACTTTGAGGGACCCTTTCTGAACATCAAGAGAAAAGGGGCACACAACCCGCAGTTTTTACAATTACCCGATGCGGCTCTGGTGCCAGACTGGGAGGTTGCCAACGGCGTACGCTTAGTCACTTTAGCCCCAGAGCTTCCAGGCGCCTTCGACCTCGCTCAAAAGCTGCGGCAGCGCGGCATAACCCTTGCCATCGGTCACTCGTTGGCAACTTACGAGGAAGCTGTAGCCGCCTTTGGGCAAGGGTTTCAGTACGTGACTCACCTTTACAACGCCATGACCCCCCTGGAATATCGCTCGCCGGGATTGGTGGGTGCAATTCTGACCCATCCTGAAATCACCGTCAGCTTAATTGCAGATGGCATTCACGTGCACCCCGCCATGCTGAAGTTAGCCTATCAAACCCGCAGCTCCGATAAGGTGGTTTTAGTAACCGATGCCATGAGCGCTTTGGGGATGCCGCCTGGGCGTTATCCCTTAGGGGGCAGACAGGAGGTCTTTGTCGATGAGCGCAGTGCCCGCCTGCAGGATGGCACCTTAGCCGGCAGCATCCTCAAACCCGCCGATGCGTTGCGCAACATGATGGAATACTGCAACCTGCCCATGGAAGCAGTCTTACCCTGCTTGACCAGCAATCCTGCCCGAGTGCTTAACTTGCCCAATAAGGGACGACTAGAAGCCGGTGCTGATGCTGATATAACCCTCCTTGACTCACAAGGCAATCCTGCAATGACGATCGTCGGTGGGGAAATTGTCTTTGAAGCCTGAGTAACCAGAATGCCCCTTCCAGAATCTTTTACCCCGCGCCACGCTTTCGATGAAGAACAATATCGAAAGACGCTGAACGCCGGCATTGCTGCCATCAAAGGGGGCAACTTAACCGAAGCCCAAAGCGTCTTACACAAAGCTGCAGAAATGAAGCCCACCGATCCCCAGCCCTGGCTTTGGCTTTCTGCCACCACCCAAGACCCCGCAGAGCAAAGGGAATATCTCGAATATGCGTTGGCGGCTGATCCGCACAACAGCGCTGCAAGGCGCGGTTTAGCGATCCTCAGCGGCAAGACGGATCGCAGCCGCCTGCTTGCTGAAGGGGAGGAATATCAAAACCCCTTTTCTGAAGAACCCTTAGCAGCCCAAGCTAAGCATGTCTTCCGTTGTGAGCAGTGTGGCGGCAGAATGCGCTATGAGATTTCTGCCCAAGAATTGGTGTGTGAAAATTGTAGCAACCACAAGGCACTGTCACAGGTGACCGTGGCTGATCAAGCTGAACAAGTCTTCGATTTCGTGTTACCCACGACGCTTGGCCATCGCTGGGCAGAAGCACAACACCAGTTTGCCTGCCCGCAGTGCGGCGCCGTCACAGTTCTCGCCGTGCGTGAAAGGACACTCACCTGTGCTCATTGCGGCTCATCCCAGTTAATCGAATCGCAGGAAAGCAAGGAACTCCTCGAGCCCAATGCGATTGTCCCCCCAAAGATCACCCCCGACGAAGCCAGCAAACTAGTGCGCCAGTGGCTCGGCAGAGGTCTGTTCATCCCGGACGACTTGAAGAAGTTAGCTAAACCCTCCACGCTGCGGCCGGTCTATTACCCCTTTTGGACTTTCGATGGCATTCTGAAGATCAATTGGGTTTGCGAGGTCAACTACGGCACAAGCCGTTATCCGCTTTGGAGGGTGGAGCGCGGCGAGGAGTTCGAGATCTTCGATGACGAATGGGTGAGTGGACTTTCCTCCCTCTCTACCGAGGAGCTCGGACAGCTCACTCCACTCGATTTCAAAGCAGTGGTGGCATACGATGCAGCGTTCCTAGCGGATTGGAAGGTATTGGCATACGACCGTTCGTTAGCAGAGGCTTCGCTCGACGCGCGAGAACGCATCGCCAATCGCCTGCGCCAAGACTTAAGCCACAAGGTGCTTGTCGGGCAACAAAAGCGCAATTTGCGAGGCGGCGCGACAGAATGGAGCGCCTTAACCTACAAACTGGTTTTGTTCCCCTTCTATGTGGGTAACTATTCTTACGCTGGCAAGGAATATCACTTGTTTGTCAATGCTCAAAATGGCAAGGTCAATGGTGCAAAACCAGTGGATCGGTTAAAACGGCTAGCTTTTTACCTCTTAGTGGCATTGAGTGCTCTCGTCCTGCTGCTGGCGTTTGTTTCCCTAGGGCTGAGCTTTGGCTGGTTTGGTAATTAAAGGCATTTTTCGATTAAAATAAACCCTCGCCGTATTTAAACGGCTTATCTTTTCCCAACGCTGGCTGGAACTTCACCCATCACTCATTTTACGGCAAGCGGAGTGGAATGACAACCATTTTTTGACCGCAGGAATTTCAACCGAAATGAAAAAAGAGTTTTCTTTTCAATCCATCATCATGACTTTACAGGACTTCTGGGCAAAAGAGGGTTGCCTAATTTGGCAACCCTATTACACCCAAGTCGGGGCGGGCACGATGAACCCCGCCACGGCTTTGCGTGTTTTAGGTCCCGAACCTTGGAATGTGGCTTATGTGGAGCCCTCCATCCGGCCGGATGATGGACGGTACGGCGAAAACCCTAATCGCCTGCAGATGCACTACCAATTTCAGGTAATCCTAAAACCCGATCCGGGCAACCCGCAAGAGATCTATCTGCATTCTTTGGAGGCACTTGGTATCGACCCTCGCCAACATGATATCCGTTTTGTAGAAGATAATTGGGAATCCCCTGCGTTAGGCGCCTGGGGATTGGGCTGGGAAGTCTGGTTAGATGGACAGGAAATCACCCAATTCACTTACTTTCAGCAATCTGGTGGACAGGTTCTAGAGCCGGTCTCGGTTGAAATTACCTATGGGTTGGAACGCATCGCCATCGCGTTGCAGCGGGTAAGCAGTTTTCGGGAAATCCAATGGAATCAGGCTTTCACAGATGGAGATGTCAACTTACAAGCCGAACAAGAGCACAGCAAATATTATTTTGAAATCGCCGATGTCGAGCGGTTGCGCCAAATGTATGACCTTTTCGAAGCCGAAGCAAACGCTTGTTTGGAACAGGGTTTGGTTTTACCTGCCCACGATTATGTCTTGAAATGCTCACACACTTTTAACGTTCTGGATACCCGCGGCGCCATAGGCGTCACCGAACGCCAAGCCTTTTTTGGACGAATGCGTGACCTTTCCCGCCGCGTCGCAGAAGCTTACCTCGCTCAACGCCAAGCGTTAGGGTTCCCTTGGCGAGAGCGCGAGGTGCGGTTGGTTTCTGCTGTAAGCCCAACCAGCGCTTCAATGGCAAAGCCAAACGACCTCGGCGGTGGCGCGACTCCCGATCCCGAGGCGAAAGATGGTTCACTCTTTCTGCTAGAAATCGGAACAGAAGAGTTACCCGCCCGTGATTTGAGCGATGCCCTCGCCCAACTACGCTCACGCCTGCCTGGTTGGTTGGAGGAATTGCGCCTTACTTATCAATCGGTAGAAGTGATGGGCACACCGCGCCGATTGGTCGTGCAAGTCAAAGGACTCGCCGACCGTCAAAGCGACCACGAGATGCTGGTCAAAGGGCCTCCCGCAGCGCGCGCTTTTAATGCCGATGGCAGCCCAACGCCCGCCGCAGAAGGTTTTGCCCGCAACAAGGGCATTAAAGTGAGCGACCTACAAGTTCAGGAGATCGATGGCGGTCGGTATGTAGTGGCGGTGATCCGTGAGGAAGGCAATCCTACTCCCGCTGTGCTAGCCAAAGCCTTACCCGATCTGATTGCCTCCTTGCGCTTCGAAAAATCAATGCGCTGGAACCAGAGCAATATTTCCTTCTCGCGCCCCATCCGTTGGCTGATGGCTCTTTATGACACAACCCCTATCCCCTTCGAATATGCAGGGTTGACCGCTCAGCCCCGCACGCGCGGCCTGCGTTTTCTTCAACCCCCCGAAATTCAACTCAATTCGGCAGAAGACTATTTCCACTTCCTGCAAAGTCAGGGGATTGTGCTCGATCCTCAGCAACGCCAAGCGAAAATTGCCGCACAAGTGCAGCAGCAGGCACAGGCTGTAGGAGGTCATAGCGAGCTCGACCCCGACTTACTGAGCGAAGTCACCCATTTAGTCGAAGCACCCACCGTCTTGCGGGGCACCTTTGATGTCTCGCACCTAGAGCTGCCTCGAGAAGTGCTGATTTCGGTGATGAAAAAGCATCAGCGTTACTTCCCAGTGCAAAGTATGGACGGCGCTTTGCTGCCCTACTTCCTTACGGTGGCGAACAAGCCCACCAGCGAGGACGGTTGTGAAGGGGCAACGGTGATCATCGAGGGCAACGAGCACGTGATTCGCGCCCGTTTTGCCGATGCAGCTTATTTTGTTCGCGAGGATCTCAAACAACCGTTGGAAAAATTTCTCCCTCGCCTCAGCAAGCTCACCTTCCAGTATAAGCTGGGTTCTATGTTGGACAAAACCCACCGCATAGAGCAACTGGTCGAAGCAATAGGGCCTACGTGTGCGCTGGATGACGCTGAGATGGAGGTCGCCCGCCGCGCTGCTCATCTCTGCAAAGCCGATTTGGCGACCCAAATGGTGGTCGAAATGACCTCTCTACAAGGGGTAATGGGGCGTTACTATGCCCTGCAAAGCGGAGAAACGCCTGCCGTTGCCGAAGCGATCTTTGAACACTATCTGCCGCGCTTCGCCGGTGATATGCTACCCAAAACCAAAGCTGGCTTGGTTGTCGGTTTAGCCGATCGTTTTGATACGCTGGCAGGTTTATTTGCGGCCGGTTTGGCACCCTCAGGGAATAAAGACCCCTTCGCGCAACGGCGCGCTGCGCTTGGCTTAGTCCAAAACTTGCTCACCTGGAAACTCGATTTCTCTTTGCACAAAGCTCTTCAGGAAGCAGCGCATTTATTACCGATTACAGCTTCGCCTCAGAGTCTCTCAGCTTGCCATGCCTTTATCCTGGAACGTCTGCGCAATTTCTTGCTTGAACAGGGTTATCGTTACGATGTCATCGAAGCTGCCCTAGAAGTGCAAGGAGATAACCCAGCCGCCGCTGAGCGGACAATTCAAGAACTGAGCCGATGGGTTGAGCGCGAAGATTGGCACACCATTCTACCCGCTTATGCTCGCTGTGTCCGCATTACCCGCGAGTTCAGCCAGCGCTTCCCGCTCGATGAAACGCAATTGCAAGAACCAGCCGAACGTGCCCTTTACGATGCCTTGAAGCAAGCAGAGAGAGCTCCCCGCCGTGCCGGTTCGGTTGATGATTTTCTTAATACCTTCCTGCCGCTGATCCCATTCATCAACTGCTTCTTTGATGAAGTGTTGGTGATGACTGAGGACCTAACGCTGCGCCAGAATCGCCTCGGTTTGCTACAACGCCTCATCGCTATGGCAGACGGCGTTGCTGATCTCTCGCGCCTTGAAGGTTTCTAAGAGCCGCAAACAAGCGCTGGCCGGAAAACGAAATCTCGCCAGCGCGCTGCATTTAAGCCAGTTTTGATCGTGTTTAGGTAATGGCTCTGAGCTAAAGCCTTATCGAGCGATGGTTGGCTTTGTAGCGAAACATCGGCGCTTAGAACTGCCCCCTTTGACAGAAAAAATAGCGTAAATTCCTGCCCATCCGTTCGGACAGATCAGAGGGTGCAGGAGGGAACGGGATAACTGAAAAAAGCTAGCGTTCGGTTAAGATAATGTATGAATTTGATTAAACTTCTCGTTAGATGACCCCGCTCTTTTGATTTATTGTTATAATAATTATCATATCATTCATAGATAATTTTTTCGGGAGGTATTTAATGAGCACCGCCAATCAACGATTATCCAACGCTTTTGTGTTCAAGGCAGGCGCCTTATCGATCTTGGGAGCAGTCCTTGCCAACTTGATCGCTCGCTTTGGTTTAGGCTTGGTGCTGCCCCTCACCCCTGATTTTCAACCTTTTAGCTACGGGGCAATCTCATTCTTTACCATCATGTTTACGGTCATTGGGGTTGTAGTCCTTTGGGTTGTCAATCGTCTATTTGCCAATCCGCTCAAAATTTATAACGTGATTGGCATCGGGGCATTTTTCATCTCTTTGATGCCAAATCTAGCTGGCGCGGCAAACCCGGCTGCCATGCCGATGGGGGGCAACGCAAGCGATTACCTCCTCTTGATCATCTTCCATGTTGTGGCAGCTATCGCCTTTTTAGGCGTCTTAAACGGCTTGAGCCGCGCAGAACTTGCCCGCAGTTGAGCGCTTGCGGGGTTTTACGAAGCATGTTAGGAGGCTGACGAAATCCGAACCAGAACATGCCTTTTCTTTTGGAAAGGGAGGTGTTTCTAACGGTTGGATATAATGCTTCCCTGTGTATCCCTTTCGGTGCAGTTACACCGTGTCATGTCGAACGAGGTGATCCCCTAGGTCATTTTGAACGCAGTACCCCCCAATGTCATTTCGAACGTAGTGAGAAAATCTTACAGTCGCCTTCCTCCAAAGCGCCGGCGAACAAGCCCTCGTTCTCAACAGCGTGTGAGACCAACCATCCTCCGCCGTATGTAACCTTGAGAAAACCTAATTCACCGAAAAACAAGCCAGCGAACTTTGGCGGTTTTGGAGTATGATGTAGACGGAGCAGACTCATGAGGACCATTCACACCTTCCGACTTTTACCAGCTCAAGACCTATTTGAGGAAATCCAAAATTTCGTCCAAAAGAAAGGCATTCAAGCTGGCGTAGTGCTCAGCGCAGTCGGCAGTCTAACCAAAGCAGCCTTGCGTCTGGCTAACCGCTCCAGTTATCACGAATTTCAGGGCCCTTTTGAAATCGTCTCCATCACGGGCACGGTCTCCGTCCATGGCTCACACCTCCACATCGCCATTTCAGATGGAGAAGGGAAAACTCTCGGCGGTCATCTTGGGCAGGGATGCCTCATTTATACCACCGCAGAGATCGTGATCGCCGAACTGCTGGATGTCGTCTATCAACGCGAGCCATGTCCGCTTTCGGGTTATGACGAGCTGGTTGCCAAACCGCGCTGAAGTCGCCCCGATACCCACCAGAACAGCATCCACGCCACACCAAAGCTGATGCCTAGGATCAACATGAGGCGTAGCGAGCCCCCTTGTGCCATCTGCTGGCCAATAAACCAAGGATAAAGCATCGCCCCCAAGCTGCCGCTTGCCCAAAGGATGCCCGCCAGGGAACCAGAGACCGCTGCATGTCTTTCCAAAAAGGCGAAGGTGGTCGGAAAGAGAGGAGCAAGGCAGAAGCCAAACCCCAATGCCCCTACCCAAAGCCAGCTAGAAGAAAGCGGGTTTAGCAAAATCATCCCCAAGCTGACTAGTAAGCCGCTCAAACAGGATAGGACAAGTCTGCGCAATGCAAAACGGCGCGTCAGCACAATTGCCGCCGCTCGCCCCAGCAGAATTCCGACCCAGTAGAAAGATGTAAGCATGGCAGCGCTCCTCGCCGTGCCGAGGTTCAGAGTGAAAGCGTACGAGTAAAGCCAACCGCTAAAGGAGACCTCTCCCCCGACGTAGATCAACACAATCAAACAAAACAGCCCAAACCAAACGGGCTTAAGGTTTGATCGTTCCCGATCGGTCTCCTCTTGATGAGGCGAGGGAGGGGTGATAAAACAAAACAAAAGGGCAATAGGCAGCTTGAGAAACGCCAATGCCCAGTATCCCCAAGCCCCTCCTGTAAAGGAGAACAGCAGGGGGGAAAACACTCCCCCTACGGCTGCCAATAGGAACATACCATTCAAGTAAGGAGCTGAACTTTGGCGATATGCCCAGACCAATTGCAAGTTACATCCCACATCCAAGCCGCCCTCACATGCGCCAATCAGAAACATTGCCGCTAGGAGCAAGGAAAACGTTGTGATCAAGGGAAGAATACCCAATGTAGCTGCAGAGCAGAGCAAAGCTATACCCAAGATCAAAGATCCATTGCAGCGCTGGAAAAGCTTACCGCCTAGCAAAGAACCGCTCAGATAGCCGGCTGAGCGGGTTAAGAAGAACAAGCCCCAAACCTCGGTGTGGGTGGCGGTGTTGGTGCCCAAGTACATCAAGGTCGGACCTAGTGAAGCGATGGTCGCTCCCAGGACGAAATACGAAGCATAGTACGCTAAGGTCTGCCGAAGGCGCAGATTCATGCCCGGCAATGCTGCTCAAAAGAGTGTAAAAATTCGTGTGGCGTACAGACGACTTCGCTCAACCCTAAGCGCAATCCCAAACGAGTGATTTGCGGTGGGTCAACATACGTTTGGGCAAGGATGTCTTCTTGTCCCAACACCTCTTTGGGCGCGCCATCCAACAATATACGCCCCTGCCCCATCACGATAACGCGTTCAAAATTTTCCGCACAGAAATCAATGTCATGGGTAATGGTCAAGACGGTTTTGCCGCGGCGCTTAAGTTCAGCGATAATGGCAGCCAAACGCATCACCGAGGCAGCATCTTGTCCAGTTGTCGGTTCGTCAAAGACCAAGATGGGTGTATCCATCGCCAGAATCGAAGCCACTGCCACCATCTTCCGCCAAGTAGACGTCAGATCATAAGGATTAGAGGTGCGCATCGGTTGTAATTGGGTCAGTGCTATGGCATCTTCTACCAACTGCTCGAGGCGCTCCCCGCTGTAGCCCAAATTGCGCGGCCCGAAGGTGATCTCATCTTGCACTGTCTTGGTAAACAACTGCTCATCCGGATTCTGAAAGACATAGCCAACCCGCTGGGCGAGCCGAGCAACCGAATAGTGGCGTGTATCCCAATCGCCGATCAGCACTCGCCCTTGACTGGGCTGTAATAACCCATTGAGATGTTTGACCAGTGTGGTCTTGCCCGCCCCATTTTGGCCAATGATGGCAACCTGCTCACCGACGCCGATTTGCAAGGAGACCTCTTGTAAGGCAAGGACTCCATTGGGATAACGAAAGGAGAGATTTTCGATTAGGATGTTCATGCGGTATGCTCGCTTCCTTTAGTCTTCAAAAGCGCCGAGAAACCTTGCACCGCTTCCTCGAGCGTAATCGGCAAGGGACAATCCTTTTGCCACAAACCACGTTGGGCGGCCAGACGAACAGTGGTGGTATAGCGCGAGACCCCAAATCCTTTTTCCAATAAGCGTTCGTCGGTCAATACCTGATGCGGTTTGCCTTCTAGGAAAATCTTACCCTCCCAAAGGGCAATCACCCGATCCGCAAATTGGGCAATCCACTCGATCTTATGCTCTGCCATGACCACCGTCATCCCTTGTCCCGCCATCTTGCGAATTACGCCAAATACCTCTCGCGTTCCAATCGGGTCCATCTGAGAAGTGGGTTCATCTAGCACCAGCACGCGCGGGCGCATGACCAAGATCGAAGCCAGCGCCACCCGTTGCTGCTGTCCGCCGGAGAGCGAGTAAGGCGAACGCTCCGCTAAGTCGGCGATGCCGGTAAGCTGCAGAATTTCTTCGACCCGTTCAATCATCTCACGGCGGGGTACACCGCTGTTCTCCAGTCCGAAAGCCACCTCCTCAAACACAGTGTACTTCGCCCCGCTAATCTGATTGAAGGGATTTTGAAAGACCAAACCAACCTTTCGCACCCAATCTGATAGCGTCGACTCTTGGGTGTTCATTCCATCGACTTCGACTACGCCTTTGAGCTCGCCTTTGTAGAAGTGCGGGATAAAACCCGCTATGGCGTAGCAAAGGGTTGATTTACCCGCCCCATTAGGTCCAATAACGGCGATAAACTCCCCTTCTTCGACCTCAAGGTTGATCTCTTGCAAAGCGGGGGTTTCGGTGAGAGGATAATGATAGGTAACCTGATTGAGTCGAATGATCGGCATAGCTATCCTTTATGAGAACCAAATGCGGCTGATCAGTGAGGCAAGCATGACCCCCACCAGCAGCCAGCGCAAGCCCTTATCCAAGGGGCGATCGGGGATCTCGCGCAACGATGTCTTCGGATAGCGGGAGGTAAAGCCCCGCGCTTCGATAGCAATTGCTCGCTCCTCTACTTCCACTAATGAGCCGAAGACCAGCGGTCCAACCAGAGGCACCAAGGCACGAATCCTTCTGCTAAAGCTCGACTCTGTATCCAATCCGCGCGAACGCTGGGCAGCGATAATGGTGTTGGCTTTGGCTTGCATTTGCGGGATGATTTGCAAAGTAGCAATGATGACATAAGCGAATTGAGCCGGCAGGCCGCGCCGCGTCAGGTCAGACATCAACTCGCTCGGATGGGTAGTCAGCATAAAGAGCGTAAACGAAGAGACCATGACGAAAATCCGCACCGCATTGGCAAAGGCAAACATCAAGCTTTCTTGGGTCAGGGTCAGAAACCAAAGTTGAGCTAGAATCGTCTCGCCACCGGGGATAAACAAGGACTGCATGATGAAGAGAAAGCCTGTGGCGGGCAAGATCAGCCTGGCAGCGGCAGTAAAATATTCACGCTGCACTTTGCCCACAAAAGCCAGAGGAAAAACGACTAGCAGAAGAAGCAGGTGAGGCGTCCAGTAAAATGGCGTGAGGAAAGCAGGCAAGATCAACCCAAAGATCAAAGTCAGCTTGGTCAATGGATTTAACTGATGGAGAGCGCTCTCACGCTTGACGTAAAATGATAATCTTTCGTGCATTCACATCCTCTCTACGGCGCATCCTTTCGCTCTATACAAAGAGGAAACGGCTAAGGAAGTCTCTGCTTGAAAAAAACCATCATAAAAAGGGAGAGACAGCCCGTAAGAAGCATTTCTTAAATGTCTATGAGCGAGTCCTCCCTAGATTTTCACACAAAGTAATCGTACTTAGGATCCTTTTGTGTCTTCGTGCCCCTGTGTTTCCCAATCAATTGACTGCGACCAAGACTAGGACGCAAAGAATTCTGGCCAAAAAACGTTTGAGTCTTTGGGTCAGTGCACCTTTAGCCGCTGGGTGCTAAAATCCGCACCAGCACAATTGCAGCGATAAGGATCAATACGACCACCACAATCAGGGCAATCCAAAGCTGTGTCCGGCCGGCGCCCTCTTGAATCTCAACATTCTGCGGGCGCGGGAAGCGCGCCACAAAGCGCATTGACAAGCCCTGAATAATTGCAAATGCTAGCAAAGCGGTAGAAATCTTGTCAATTGGCTCCACCAAGAAGTTGGTGCTGAAGACAGCCTCGATGACACCCCGCCCGGTCTGAAGCAAATAGGCAGTGATAAAGGACGAACCGCTCGCCGTGATGCCACCATAAAGATAGACCGCGATTGGGGTAGAGACAACCGCAGCCGTGAGAGCAACGAAAAAGCCAGTTACGATCACCTTCCAAATGTTCTTGAACAAACCGGCGTTGGCGCAGATGCCCGTGACCAACCCGATGAAGAACGCTACCGGCCACCACGGGAAAGCGTTGGGATCAATGGCTAATCCCCAAATGATGTTCGACAAGGTGCCGGTCAACGCCCCCGCCCAAGGTCCACACAGCGCAGCCACCAGCATCGTGCCAATTGAGTCCAGATAGACCGGCAGGCGCAGGACAACCACGATCTGTCCCATGACAACATTAATTGCAATGGCAACAGGGATCAGAACCCACGTCATCGTGTTGAAATCCCGTCTGAGTGCTTCAAAAAACTTCATCGCAAAAACTCCTTTCTGGCAAAGAATGAGATGAATCAATGTCCAAAAATACCAACACCTTTACCTTGCTATCTCCTCGGCAAACCGTTCTATTTATCGCATTCTTTTCACCTCCTGTGCGAGAATTTTCTGGCTTAAAGCGATGATTCGCTCCACAAACAGGTCAAGGAAAGCCTCTGCTTGCACCTGTAAAGCCACTCGCATATTGGCCGCTTTGCCGCTCATGCGGTAAAAATCGGCAAAGGTTTTCCCCAAACATACACCGCCACTGATGTCCACATCTACGTAGAGTTCTTCATACTTGCAGAAGTCGGGTCGGAACGCTAACGCCAGAGCGAGAGGGTCATTGATCACACATCCCTCGATGGCTTGATATTCATCGTGAAATTCCATGTAAAAACGGGTCGCTTGGCGTAAAAAGACGCTAATTGGCGAGGGGACCTGCTCGATCCGTTGCAGATGGGCTTCGGTCAGGATACATTGATAAGTCACATCCAGCGGCACAAGGGTGATTGGGATACCACTGTGAAAGAGGATATAAGCCGCATGAGGGTCTACATAGGTGTTGAATTCCGCCAATGGGGTTGTGTTGCCTTCGTGTCGAATCGCTCCGCCCATGACGATGATCTCTTTGACTGCGCTGGCAAAGAGCGGTTCTTTGCGCAGAGCAAGGGCAAGGTTGGTCAGCGGCCCGATGGCGACAATCGTGATTTCGGCCGGTGCGCCAAGGGTGCGTTCAATCAAGAAATCACAGGCGGGTTGGGGAAGCGGCTGCAAGCTGGGGGCAGGTAGTTCTGCATAACCCAAGCCACGCTCGCCGTGTGTCTCTGGCGCAAGAAGAGCAGGCTGCACCAAAGGCAGTTCGCAACCCTGCACAACCGGCACAGACGGCGCTTGAGCCAATTCCAAGATCGAAAGGGCATTGATCACCCCTTGTTGCACCGAGCAATTTCCATGAACAATGCTCAAACCCTCCAAATGAATCTCAGGCGAAGCAAGGGCTAGCAGGATAGCAGCGGCATCGTCAATGCCGGGATCGGTGTCAATCAGGATGCGTTTCGGAGAGCAATTATCCGGGTGGGTCATTGGGAATCTTTCATTTGGCAAACATTTCGACAGGCGAGGAATGACAGGGGATTCAGTCCCTTTTTGCGCCGAGTGACGCTTGAACTTCCTTTGCCTTAAAGATGTGACTTAATTTTACCGTTACTCGATGAACTCTGCAAACGACATCAGGGTAGGCAGATGGATGTTTGTGTTTGATTTCTTTCCCCTCAAAGCGGATAGCCGTGAGCAAGCAAATAGGGTTGAAAGGTGCGGTCTAGGATCTGCACTTCTTCTTCGCTGAACACCTGACGATGACGCCCAACCTTCCCTTGACGGAAGTGCAGCCCTCGCTGATCTTGGCGCGAGTGCTGAGGTTGGTAACGGTCAATCACCGCTTGGACTTCTGCGCTGCCCCCCTCAACCCCCAAAAATTTTGCTAAGCGTTGGGCTTCCGAGAAATAATCGGACAGCAAGTCTTCATAACGGGTGGATAATACGCAGGGAATTTGCAACCACTGCTCTGAGATGGCAACATACTGACGCATAAATTCCAAGGCACGGTCAAAGTCCACCAAGTCGGCAAACGCATTGCGATTGCCCTTTTGGCGAGCCCGCATGCCGTTTTCGTAAGCCGAGAGCAGCGCATCGCGAGGATCACGATAGATATAAGCTGCCTTCATCCAACCGCGTTGCAAAAGCCACCTTGCTGCCGGCGTGGGTGCAGCGTGCGCTTTGAAAACATAGGTATTTCTGAACAGCGAAGGCAGCAGAGCAAGCAAGAGGCGACGCGGCGTCAGAGCGCCGATATTGCAGTTAACTTCGGTCAAGATCGACTCAAGATGGTACTGCTTGCGGATCTGACGAGAATCTTTGCCCCCTGCGGCAAGTATCAGATCGTGCATCAAGTTGTAGTACCACCCAGAGCCAGCGCGGGGCATTCCAACAGATAGAATCAACATCGTCTGCACCAAATTATAACATCCATCCTGACCCTCCAAAGGCTCCACCGCTGCAAGCCCACCTTGGTCTCATGCAGAGGACGATAAGAGCCCAAGAGAATGCACAAAGCGAGAGGGTAAACCCACCCATTGGTCTTCGATGGGACAAGGCGCATGACACCCTTAAAGGGGGAAAAAGACTCGCCTCAGCTTGGGTATAATTAACTCAAATCCCAACCATACCCTAATCGAGAGGAGCAAGGATGCGAAAATTTTTCAACTTCTTCTTGGGTGCACTGATCGGTGGTTTTCTAGGGGCGAGCGTGGCGCTCTTACTTGCCCCTACTTCGGGTGAGGAATTACGCCTTGAGATGCGCGAACGCGTCCAACGGTTGCAAGACGAAGTTCGCCAAGCAGCTGCCCAGCGCCGCGCCGAACTAGAACAACAACTCGCCGCCTTGCGCTCCCCCCAATCCTAATTCTCAGGGCGAGAAGAAAAAGCGATAGGCGGTCGGCTGGCGGGTGAAGCGGGTTGTGCCGCTGACCACCAGAACTACCTCGCGCAAATCCCTGCCAAATTCAAGTGGCAGCTCTAAAGTGTTATCGGGGTTGAGCGTAAGCTGTTCCACCGTAGTGTTCTTGCCAATACGGATCAACGACAGTCGATAGGTTTGCGGCAAGACGTTTTGAATGCGCACAAAGCCGGCTGCTTCCCATCCGCTGTCATCTTGCTCAAAATCTGTAAAATAACCGATCTCAGGGATGGCGATGTCATCGACCATCAAACCTTCGCCGTTCACCGCCGCGTCAGTCACATACTCAAAGCGAATCTGGACTTTTTGCCCGGCAAACTTGGAGAGATCTACGCGCTCTTGAATCCATTTGGCTTGCTTGCCGCCCCCGCTCATCCCATTGTACCCAAAGCCAAAATTGTTTCCGGTAAGGTTGCTATCCGTCCCGCTCGGAGGACGTAGCATTTCCCAATCCTCCCCGTTGGTTGAGGCTAAGACATAGGCAAAATCGTAATCCTTCTCTAGGTCATACCACGTCCAATACTGGAATGTGAGCGGTGATTGGACTTGGGTGAAGTCAAAGGTGCGCGTGAGGGTCATATCCGATTCGTCACCTTTATTCGACCAGAAAGCCCAAGCCCCTGAATAGGGATCAGCCGGTAGGAGCCCGACAACCGTTGAGCCCTCAAAGATCAAGGTCGTTGGCGAGGCGCAGCGAATGCGAATATAATCCGCTCCATACTGACGCACCTCGCGCGTGCGGACATCCGTATCACACCGCTGGATAGTCTCAGTATCGGAGACTTCTGGCACACTTTTGTAATTGGAATAATAATAACGCCCATCGTCCACTTTGGGGTCGTTGAGGTAATTGGCAATCGTCCAATCGACAAAGATATCGTCGGCAGCAACGATCTGACCGGAACGCGCATCACGTATCCCCTCCTGGTCCATCAACAGGTCGATGCTGGTCAGTCCGTTTTCAGGGAGTTGCACCAGACTTTTGGTTGCGCTTTCTCCAAAACGGTCTAGGAAATAGGTCATAAACAAGAACGAGGCGCCATAGTGGGGGCCAGTGATATTTTGATCGGTTGGCCAATCGTTCAATTGCAGGTCCGGCTGGCTCGAAAAGAGCCAATCATGCCCACCAGTGTCGTAGCCGTTCAAGAACATTGCCAATTCCGAGAAAGCCTCATTCATCCAGATTTCTTCGTTGCGGTCGTTTGCCCAGTGAATCATGTGCTGAAATTCGTGCGCCAGCACACCGTAGGTAAATTCATCGTTGAGATCAACCGTATCAGCGTTAAAGACAAAGGTTTCATGCCAGTTCGAATAGGGATGTGCTTCAGGGGGATAGGAGTCGACTGACGAAAAATATCCCGCAATGTTGTCCCCTGCATTGCGCACATACAGGATATAGATGCGAGGATCGCCATCCGCACCGGGATTCCATTCACTGCCGAAGAAAGCGCGATTGGTGGGATAGATTTTCTCCTCAAAGGCTTCGGCTAAGTCTTGTAGCTCGCTCTCGCGGTAAGAGACGCCGTTTTCGACCCAGAAATAGGCGTGCTCGGTGACATATCGCAAGGTGGTTTGAACCTGAAAGCTCTCATTCGTTTCTGCGTTTGTGATCCAGAAAGGCTTGGTATCCCCGACTTGATAGGGGCGCGTTGGGGCAAGCTGGGTTCTCACAATGTTCTTTTTCCCTTTCAGTCGTCGAGCGAGATCGACCAGATCATTCACTGGAACAACCGTGTCACTCAAGATTTGCAAAACCTGCTGCGGCGAGGATTCGGCAAGCTGGGTAGGGCCGGGTACAGGTTTTGGTTGCTCTAAGGGGGTTGGCTGAGGCTGGATTGGGTCAAAGGGTAAGACCGGCGTTGGCGTCGTAAGAGGGCGCAGGACAACGGGAGTCGGCGTGCTTTCCCCTAGGCTTACTTCAAAGGTATCTTGGGCGACAACTTGTTGCCACAACCAATAAGAGACGCCGCCAGCGACACCGCATATACAAAGTACACTAACCGAGAGCAAAATAATGCCACCAATAATCCATCGCCCAAGATTTTTCTCGTTCATGAAACATCCTTGATAATAAAATCAGTCTAATTTAGTCAGATTATATCATTGATCGAGCTTTTGTGTTTCGAGTATGCCTGATCGCCGCCGAGTCGCCTTATGACAGGGGGGTACTGCGCTCGTTCGGAATGACATGTTGTCCCATCTCATGTCGAACGAAGTAACGCACCGGTGTCATCTCGAACGAAGTGAAATATCTTGAACTGTCCCCCCTCCGCTACACGGCGCAGGCGAGGACGCTTGCGCTCCTACAGCGCTACTGTACAAGCCGCTGTCCTCCTCCACTGAGACTTTAGAGAAAGCCAAAAGAGAACCGCAAAAAGCCCTTGTTATCCCGCCGATTTTGGGGCATAATGCACTTAGGCTCGCATGGTCAACCAGAGAGACCTGATTTTCTTTATTGTAACCCCCGCAAAGCGGGCTCTACCTCATCTAGAAGGAGGGCACCATGTCTGCTCAACAAATTTCTGCGCCGCCCGATATGGCAGCGCGAAAAAAAATTACCCTAACCGACCTGCGCCGAAAAAAAGAACAGGGTCAACCGATCACGATGTTGACCGCCTATGATTATCCAACCGCTAAAGCCATGGATGAAGCGGGGTTGGATGTCATCCTAGTAGGCGATTCCTTAGGCATGGTGGTTTTGGGCTACCCAAACACGCTGCAGGTAACCATGGAAGATATGCTCCATCACTGCCGCGCTGTGGCTAGAGGTGCCCAAGCAGCCTTATTGGTCGGGGATATGCCGTTTATGTCCTATCAAGTTTCGATTCAAGAAGCCGTGCGCAATGCTGGGCGATTTTTACAGGAAGGAGGGATGGAAGCAGTCAAGCTGGAGGGCGGGCGGGAACGGGCAGAGACCATCCGCGCCATCGTGACAGCTGGAATTCCGGTGATGGGACATCTGGGCTTGACGCCGCAAAGCATTCACCAACTGGGTGGCTTTCGTCCGCAAGGGCGGCGGGCAGAGGAGGCGCGACGCCTATTAGAGGATGCCTTCGCCCTGCAAGATGCTGGCTGTTTTAGCCTCGTGCTGGAATCGGTGCCGAGCCAACTTGCAACCATCATCACCCAGCAACTGGAAATCCCGACCATCGGCATTGGGGCGGGGGTGGGGTGCGATGGTCAGGTGTTGGTCACCCACGACCTCCTGGGCTTGTTCGACCGCTTCACCCCCCGTTTTGTCAAACAATACGCGCAGCTCTACCCCCTGATGCAAGCCGCCTTTGCTCAGTATATCGCAGAGGTGCAAGCCAGGGCATTTCCAAGCCGAGAGCACAGCCTTGAGATGAGCGAAGAAGAATGGCACTCTTTCCTACAGCACATTCAAAGCCTCTCTGCCCATCGTTGGGCTGAAACGGCGGTTGAGTGAACGAAGATACTGTACTCATTGTCGGGAGCGGTGCCCTTGCTTGCTTATTTGCCGCCCGGCTTGCCGCAGTGAACATCCCGCTGGCAATTCTTGCGAGCTGGCAGGCAGGCTTGGAGGCGTTAGCTCAACGGGGAGTCGCTTTGACCTCGTTGGATGGCAAACGGAACGTCTATCGCGTCTTTGCAACTGCTGATCCGGATCAAGTGAAGGGGGTGCGGCAGGCAGTGGTGCTGGTCAAATCCTGGCAAACCGAACGAGTCGCCAAGCAGTTGCAAACCTGTCTTGCCCCCGAAGGGATAGCGCTGACTTTACAAAACGGCTGGGGAAACCGCGAGATTCTGATTGAGGCTCTCGGCAGCGAACGCGTGGCGTTGGGCGTTACGACGCTGGGGGCAACCCTGCTGGCGCCCGCCGAGGTGCGCCAAGCCGGTGAGGGAAAAATCTGGCTGGGCGACCACGCCCGGCTGACAAGGCTGGCTGATCGTTTTCGGCAGGCGGGCTTTGACCTAGAAGTAAGCCCAAATGCAGAGGGGCTGTTATGGGGAAAATTGGTGATCAATGCGGCTATCAACCCACTGACCGCCATCTTAGGCGTACCCAATGGACAGCTCATCATGCGCCCCACAGCACGAGCCTTGATGCATCAAGCAGCTAGAGAAGCAACGGCGGTAGCCAGAGCACAGGGCATCGCTTTGCCCTATCCGGACCCCATCGAGATGGTGGAAGCGACCGCGCTTCGTACGGCGGATAATATCTCCTCCATGCTGCAGGATGTCCGCCGCGGCGCCCCCACTGAGATTGAGGCAATTTGTGGTGCGATCGTGCGCACCGCTCGCCAAAGCGGCTTGCCTGCGCCTACCCT
>CAKZNJ010000160.1 GCA_937129505.1 uncultured Anaerolineae bacterium
CGCACACCCAACCCTTTTTGGAAGCCAATTGATGGCGTACTGGATACACTCTCTTCCCTTGCAAAAACTTATCTCCTCGCCATCATTAGCGTTCGTAATGAAACATTGACCCAATCTTTCATCCAACAGATGGGACTTGCACCCTTAATCAAGTGCTGGGCAAGCTCTGAAACGACACCCCACACCAAGCCCTTCGCGGACCCTATCCTGTGGGTTTGTGGACAAATCGGTGTTTCCCCATCTGAATGCCTGATGGTTGGCGATACAACGGTGGATATTCAAGCAGGGAAAAATGCCGGCGCTCAAACGGTTGGGGTTCTGAGTGGCTTTGGCAAGGCAAATGAACTCTGGAAAGCCGGCGCAGATGAAGTGATCAAGGATGTCAACGAGCTGCTCGTGGTGTTAGATATAGATACCCATCAAAGTTGATTGATATTCCATGGTTAACCACTGGGATATTTTACGGCATTAAGAATTTCCAACCATGGTTATGTTTACTGGTGGAAGAGCCCTCGCATTAACCTTTAAGTGACACGGGAAAACTGTCATTTCGAACGAGCACAGCGACCGCCCTTACCCCGCTGTCATTCCGAAGGAGCGAAGCGACTGAGGAATCTTTCCCAAGATTACTCGCTCCGCTCGGAATGACACGTGGAGTCCGTTCAACATGACATGAGCAAAACTTCGCCCATTAGGAAGGGGTCACAGAGAGAGGTCTAGCACAGAACCGTAAAAAAGGGTGTTTCAGATAAGCGTGTGATCAACGACTGCTACAGTCTCAGCCTTCAGCACCGAAGAAATCTCTAGGGGAAAATAGTTCGAACGATTGTGCTTCACCAAAGATAAAATCAAGCAGTCTCGGGCGCGGCCGGCAGCAACGCAAAATCGCTGCATGTTCTTCAGCCGATTTTCCACATACGAGGCACCAACCTCGTTGTATTTAAAATACGTGCTGATATCAGGCATCACGACAACCCGATATTCCATGCCGGTTTGGTTGATTGGTGATACATTTTTTAACCCAGGATATTGTCTGATAAAGTGCTCACGCACATACTCTTCAGGGTGCACAATAGCGATTTCCGAGGGAACAATGCCTTGGGAGATCAACTCCGCAATGCGTTGCGTAAGCACCTCTTTTTCTTCTTTGCTTGTCTGATGTATATGTAATTCCGGCAAAGGGCCATCGCGCATTGCCGAGTGTTCCGTGATAATGGTCTCAAAATCATTATTTTCTCTGAGTAATTCCATTAGGCTTTCATTCCCATTGATCAGGGTAGTTAAGAACTTAGAAATCTGGCGAGTATAACGATATGGAACTCGCAACCAGCGGGTTTGGCCCACCACATTAACACCCCGTTCCTTCCACGAGTAATTTCGGTAGACCCCTTGGGTGGGGTCATCACATAAGAACAAATGTCCACCCAGCTTCAATAATCTTAGCAAAACTTGGATCCACGCCGGCGCAAAGTGTTGCGCCTCATCTACTAAGATGGCATCATAAATCCTTGGTGGGGAAAAACCCTCTTCTAGAATATCGAATGCTTGATTATAGAAATCGTGCCAATCGAGGGCAGGCAACTGTGACAAGCGCTTTTGGTATGTCTGGAATACAAGAAAAATTTCGAGTTTATCCGCTGGGGATAGTCTTCGCCCTTGCAAACTGGCTAACCCTCGGCGGCTCGTATTCAAATAAGTGTTTTCATCTTGGATGCGCATTTCCTTGATCCATTGAATCTCCCGCTCTAGAAAATCGATGCCATATTTTTCAAGGAGGAATTTTATACCGGAGGATTTTTCCATTGCCATGGCATTAAGAACCCCGCGGGTGCTTTGGGGGTCAGGGAAAGGGGCGTGATGGAATTTGGTTTTGCGAATCTCGGCACATAACGAAGCAAGAGTGGCTACCTCTACGCTCGGCAAATCCCCTAATTCCAGTTTGAGACGCTCATCAACCAATGGTCGGTTGAAGGTCGTCACTAAAATGCGCATCGTCGGATAGGTTTTGTACAAATAAAAGGCGCGCAAAACCAAAACATCTGTCTTGCCTGTGCCAGCGATGCCCCGAATCAAACGGATAAAAGGAGCAACAGTCAAATGACGTACTTCATCGGTTGCTTGCTCTTCAATCCACAAACGGCGCTGTTCCGCTGTGGGGGTTTGGGGAAGCGGCTTCGCCGGCAGCGCTTCGTTAGCGAGAGATTCCTGTTTCGGGCTGTAAATGCCTTTGATTTGACCATTTGCACCTACTGCTTTGTTTTCAGGTCGAATGGCGGCGCGGATAGCATCGATTTTCTTGTCGCTCAAGGGTAAATCCCACTTGCGATGCGGAATGTGTAAGTTTTGAATTGCTGTGCAAAGACTTGCCGGTGTGCTTAGGTCATTTAGTCCGATGACTAGATTCCCCCAAACTTCACGCATCCGATTGATCTCAGAGGTCGCGCAATGGGTAAAGATAACACCACATCTGTATGGAAAGTCGAGTTTGCCAGCGTAATT
>CAKZNJ010000161.1 GCA_937129505.1 uncultured Anaerolineae bacterium
ACTGTCAGCGGTATTGAAGCAGAAGGGATATCATATCTTGGAAGAGCCCACTAACCTCCGTTGGGACGGGGAAGTAGATGTTATTGTCCAAGCCGAGGATGGTTTGCAGCGTCGGATAACAGTGGTGGTGGAAGCGAAGGTGCGAGCGGGTCAGCAAGATGTTTACCGCTGGGCGCAGCGAATTCGTTCGATGGGTTTTCGCCAACACTTGGAAAATGCCGGGTATCGAGGACCGTATTTGGTATATCTCTATGCAATGCGGCCAGATGCAGGTGCAAGGCAGACTGCAGCAGAGCTCGGTATGGGATTGCTCAAGAGCGAGGGTGAGCTTATCGCTCCTTCAGGAGAAATAGAGGGGGATTAAACCAAAATTCTCTTCGATTGTTTTATCCTACTGGAAGAGGCGAGCAACGTTGAAGTTGTTTGCGTCAGCAGAGTAGGAGTTTCTTTTCTTGCTAATGAGACCTTGGTAATTATAAGCGATACGAAAAGATGATATTAATCTGGGAAAAATCTATGCTAAAACTCTATTTATTACCACCAAGTACATCTGGATTTGAAAGATATTGGGCTTAAGTCTTTGAAATATAGCAACAAATTTAGCTTATTTTTTTAGTCAACATTTTTCTGAGGCATGCTGGATGGTTGTTCAACACAATGGTAAGATCAAGGCTCGTTCAAAGGACTTCATAACAACGATTGAAGACATACCTATTAAGGTAACTTATAAAAATGTAAAGAACCTCAACTTAAGGGTTTATCCCCCTAATGGTGAAGTGAGCCTTTCAGTTCCAATGTCATTTAGTCACGAGCGGATTCACACTTTTCTCATCCAGAAAATTGGGTGGATACGGCAAAAACGGGCAGAAATTCAACGCCAAGCGCAAGTTCCCGAAAGCACCTCACAAATCCCGACCGAGATAGAGCTTTTGGGGAAGAGAGTGATCCTTCAACAGGGAAATCAAGCAAAATTGACAGATTTCAATCAAGGTGAAGGGGAAGCGATTAGACTAACTTTTCCTGAGCAAACTTCCCCCGATGTCATCGTTAATTTTTTGGATAAGATTGCGCTGGATACGATGAAGCAAAAAGTACCTGTCCTAATAGCGAAATGGGAGAAAAAAATCGGCGTGCAAGTTGCCGAATGGCGGATTCGCAGGATGAAAAGCCGCTGGGGATCGTGCAATCCTAAGGCACGGCGAATTTGGCTAAACGCCGAATTAGCCAAAAAGCCCTTGGAATGCTTGGAGTATGTCGTGGTTCATGAGATGCTGCACCTGCTGGAGCAGCGCCATAACAACACTTTTTACGGCTTGATGGATCATTTCTTGCCTGATTGGAAGCAGAGGAAAACTCTGTTGGGGAGCAGATGATCGCTCTTCAGTGTGTTATTCTTCGGCAATATTCAAACGAATTTTATTTATACGCGGTGCCTTGATGTCAAACCGATCCGCCACTGCCGTTGCGCATCCAAATATCGCTCTAATCAAGTATTGGGGTAACCGAGATAACGAATGGAATATTCCCTCCTCTGGCAGTCTTTCGATGACCTTGGGAGAGGTGTTTACCACTACCAAAATCACCTTAGATGAGGAGCGCGATAGAGATTTTTTATCTATCAATGGACTAATTGCGTCAGAGATGGCTCAACAACGGCTGTCCGCCTTTATGGATGGGGTGCGGAAATTGAGTGGTAGGCGTGGATATTGTGTGGTGGAGAGTCAAAATAATTTTCCCCAAGGAGTGGGAATCGCTTCGTCAGCATCTGCTTTTGCTGCCTTAGCGTTGGCGGCTTCAGCGCTATTTGAGTTGCCTTTAGATGTGATCGCAGTTAGCCGATTGGCGAGGTTAGGCTCTGGATCGGCGTGTCGGTCAATTCTCGGTGGCTTTGTGGAGTGGTTAGCCGGAGAGGATCATTTATCTTCTTATGCTATTCAAATTGCGCCGCCCGACCATTGGGATTTGGTAGATTGTATCGCGGTTGTTAGTCGGGAACACAAAGGAGTGGTCTCCAAAGAGGGACATCGGCTTGCCTCAACAAGCCCTCTTCAATCCTGTCGGATTGCTACGGCAAATGAACGATTGGAGGTCTGTCGCCAAGCTATCCAAAAACGAGATTTTGATGCCCTTACAAGGGTGGTCGAACTCGATTCGAATCTGATGCATGCTGTAATGATGACCTCGACGCCAATGTTGTTCTACTGGCAACCAGCTACGCTGAACATCTTATTAGAAGTGCCTCGAAAACGCCTTGAAGGGCTGCCACTCTGCTACACGATCGATGCAGGACCTAATGTCCACATCCTAACGCTAAAAGATCATGCTTCTGATGTGCGGGCGTGGCTGAAAGAAATCCCAGGTGTTCAGGAAGTGCTCTTCGCTCCAATGGGGGGAGATGCGAAATTGGTGAAGGTTGAGTGATGTGAAGCCAAGCTGTAAAAAGTGGGGATAGGAGAATTTGACTATCGCGTTTTGGTAAGCTCAGGATATAATCTACCCAAATGACTTTTGCAAGAAAGATAGAGATCAATAGATTAGAGTATGAACTTCGATTTGCTGACATTCATTATCGGTATTGCGATTCTGATCTTCTTCCATGAATTGGGGCACTTTGTCGCTGCTAGGCTGTTCAAGGTAGAAGTAGAGGAATTTGGCATCGGTTTTCCACCCCGTCTTTTCAAATGGGCTACGATCAAGGGCACCGATTTTACGTTCAACCTCATCCCCTTGGGGGGATTTGTGCGCATCAAAGGCGAGAACGACCCCGAAGTGGAAGGTGGCTTAGCAGCCGCAAGCCCCTGGGTTCGCTTGGCGGTGATCGGCGCTGGACCTATAACCAATATTCTGATCGGGATTATCCTGTCGGTTTTGTTGTTCTACCAAGCTGGAGAACCGATCTTAGATCGGGTGAAAGTGATGGGGGTTGCGCCAAATTCACCTGCCGAGCAAGCAGGATTGCGCCAGGGGGATGTCATTATAGAAGTAGAAGGAGATCGGGTAGAGTCGGTAGAGGAGCTGCGGGATTTGATTTACGCCCGCTTAGGCGAACAAACCACTTTAATCTACGAAAGAGAAGGGCAAACCTATGAGGTAACTTTGGTGCCGCGCAATCCTCCCCCTGAGAATGAAGGAGCAATTGGAATCATGATGGGTTATGATACACGCCCGATCTCGATTTTCAGTGCTATCCCGCGCGGCGTGAGCGCCTCTTTCAATTATGTGCGTATATTATTTTCATTGCCACGCTTACTGATGAGTGGGGAGGTATCACCGGAAGCCGCTCGGCCGGTTGGGTACAAAGGGATGTTTGACCTTTATCGCCAATTGGGTGATTCGTTGGCTTTCTTTACAGCCATCACCATGTCGCTGGGGGTTTTAAACCTATTCCCAATTCCTGCCTTGGATGGTGGGCGTATCGTCTTCGCATTAGTAGAAATCGTGACCCGTCGCCGAGTGCCGCCCCGTTTTGAGAATGCTTTGCACTACATTGGCTTTTTGGTATTATTAGCTTTGCTAATCTATATAAACATTTTGGATTTTGTTGACCCCGTGGAGTTACCTTTCTAGGAAAATAGAAGATGAAAGATCCAGCCCAAATTACTCTGACTCAATTGAAACGAGCTTTACTGGATGAAGATACTCCTCTTCCAGCGGCTTATTTATACCGGTTGTCTGATCTAAACGATCAAGACCTAAACGAAATAAAATCTTTTTGGAGCGAGATTCCCGTATGGCGTAAGCAAGCCCTTATGGAAGATATTGAAGAAATGTCGGAAAATGATTCGCTGCTCTCCTACGAGAATTTGAGCCTTTTTGCGCTAAATGATGAAGACGCCCGCGTGCGGGAATTAGCTATTCGCTCTCTCTTTTTTTATGAAGAAAATAGCTATCTTGATACCTTGTTGGAAATGCTGGAAAAGGACCTCGCGCCAAATGTCCGCGCCGCTGCGGCGTTCGCTCTTGGCCACTTCGTTTTTTTAGGAGAAATCGATGAATTAGCTGAAGGGCGTTTGCATGAAATCGAGGATCGTTTGATTCGAACATTCACGAGCGACGACGCTCTGATTGTGCGTCGCAGTGCTTTGGAAGCGTTAGGGTATTCGAGCCGTCCAGAAGTAGAGACCTTTATGCGCGAAGCTTATTATTCAGGCAATAAAGAGCTGATTGCTAGTTCGCTCTTTGCGATGGGACGCTCAGCAAACAGCGAGTATGTCTCCTTGGTTGAAGCAATGTTGGAGAATGAAGACCCGATCATTCGCTATGAAGCCGCTAGGGCTGCGGGAGAGTTGGAAGCTGCTACTTGCCGCAGCCGTTTGTTGGAAATGGTTGACGATCCAGATTTGGACGTGCGCTTGGCTGCCATCTGGTCGCTTTCCCAGATCGGTGGTGAAGGCGTGATGGAGAAGTTTATTGACCTCTATGAAAATACGGAAGATGATGAAATCTTCGATCTTTTGGAAGATGCCATGGATAATCTTGCCTTTACTGAAGGAGAAGGTTTTTTTGGTTTACTGGACGTTGATCAGATGCTCAAGAAAGACGAAGACGATGAGTTCGAGGACTATCTAGAAGAGTGGGACGATTATACCGATCTGGACGATGAAGAAGATGAGCTTTAAAAAAACGAACTGATTAACCCTTAAGCGGATGAGCCGAAAAAATCTTGGAATTTTTACAGTAATCCTTTGGCTATTTTTGACTGCGGCTTATCCGAATCAAGTTGGGGGAGAAGCGGTAGAATGGAATTGCCTTGTTACCTATCGATTTGGCGAATCGCTCACGATAAAGGGAAAGGTGCTGGTTAAAGAAATTCCCACAGCGATTAATCTTGTTCTTCAGTCCGATTCACGAACTTATATCTATCCGCTGCAGGTTGATTCGCAAGGTCAGTTTGAGTACCAACATGCTTTTCAGGAAGCGCCTTTGCAGCCTTTTGCTACCGTTTATTATTGGCTTGAAGGTGTGCTGCCGAGCGGCGATTCGTTCCTCACATCTAAAAAAGAATTTGTTTACGTAGATAATCGCTTTCCATGGAAGACGCGCAGTGAAGAGCCTTTTCTCGTTCATTGGAGGCAGGGAGATCTTCAATTTGCGCAAACAGCGCTGGATGTAGCAAAGGAAGCGCAGGCAGCGGTGAAACAATGGTTGCCGCTTGAAATTACTCCAACCATTGAAATTTACATTTATGAGTCACCGGGGGAACTGCGTCAAGCGTTACAGTTGGCAAACAGCAGTTGGGTCGGTGCTCATGCTGACCCACACTTGGGGGTTGTTTTGGTCTCGGTAAGCGAAGGGTTGGATCAACGCTTGCAGATGGAACAACAGATTCCGCATGAATTGATGCATATTTATCTATACTGGTATCAACCGCTTGCCTATCCCAATTTACCCTTCTGGTTGAAGGAGGGGTTGGCAACGGCTGTTGAGTTATATCCCAACTCAGATTACTATACTTTATTAGACACCGCGTTTCAAAATGGATCGCTCTTGAGCTTAAGGAGCTTGTGTGAGTCGTTCCCGCCAGATGCTTCCTCGGCTTACTTGGCATACGCTCAATCTAGCAGTGTAGTCCAATTCCTTATTGAGCATTATGGCATGGAGAAAATTCGCAAATTGATCGCCGTGTACGCTGATCAATATGATTGCGAAGCGGGTTTTTATTATACCTATGGCTTTTCGCTGGCACAGCTTGAACAGGAATGGCAACAAGCCCGTTTTAGCCAGGCAAACTCCTTGCGAGCGCTAGCGAACTTAGTCCCGTGGGGAGCGCTGCTCATTTTGCTATTCGTGCCGGTTATCCTAGCCATTCGGTTGGTTTCTCAATCATCAATTGGGAAGGAGTAAGGATGTCAGAAGCAAAACAGAGCCGTTTACATGCAGTCGTTGAAGGGACAGTGCAAGGGGTAGGTTTTCGCATGTTTGTATATCGCCTTGCTGCAGATTT
>CAKZNJ010000162.1 GCA_937129505.1 uncultured Anaerolineae bacterium
AGGCTTGTAGCGACTTGCACAGTGAGCCCGACAATGGCAAAGTTCAGCGGTATGCGGAAGCGTGGCTCATGCAGGAAAAGGCCATTCCAGCTCACCTGCATCACCCACAGCGACATGGGTAAAAATAACCACCAAAAGATCAACGCACTGCGTTGCAAATGGACAGACCAGCGATCAAACGACGCTTTTTGGCTGAAAAATCCCAATAATCCAGTGATGCCGCTCAAGACAAAGCCTACCAGCGCTGCCCAAATCCATCCACCATGGAAATAAATTAATCGCGCTTGGGTGCCCAAGGTTTTCTCAGGAGGTGCTAGGCTAGCAAGTAAGATAGCTAAAATGATCAATAGAGCGGTGCGCCACAGTGGCATTTGGTTTCTCATAATAAGGACTTCCTAACAGGAGAGTTTCTCTTGCGCTAAAGCTTGTGTATTATACTCGTCAACCTTGCTATGCTTGGCAGATTTTCTGGCAGAGGTAAAAATTGAAATGGGGTAGGATGCTAGGGGATGGAAATCATGCTTCTGGCTTGCAATGAGCCCGATGAAGAGATTTGCTGGCTTGGATTGCGGCAGGGAACGTCGTTTGTTGTTGTCAATTAATCGATCCAAGCCAGACAGCTCATCGAGAAGCGATAATGCTATAATGAAATCAAGTCCTTACCTTGATCAGGACAGTTAAGGCCCATGACAAAAAAAACTTTTTCTCAGACTACTCGTGCAAGCCAACCAAAGGCAGCGCCAAAGCCGTCAAAGAGCGGGTCTGGCGGGGCGGTGAAAAGCCCCTCCAAACCAACTGCGAATGGCCGCTTCACATGGTTGCGGGGCTTGCTCCAAAAGCGTTTTCAGCCTCCCCTCCCTCAAAAGGGCCCGCGAATGGTATCCACAGCCACACCCAGAGCAAACTCGCCAGCTCGTGGCTTGTCGCTCGATCAGAAGCTGGATTTAGTAGGTGTCCTTTTGCTGCTCAGCGGTTTGCTCTCCTTGGTCAGCTTAGTCCCTGTGTCGCGGGGTTGGTTGACGAACGTCTTGGTTGAGGCGATAGTAACCGCCTTTGGCTGGGGAGCGGTGATCCTGCCGCTTTTCTTTATTGCGCTTGGGTTGTGGTTAATCCTGCGCCGCTTTGAGCGCGTCCCTTCCCCGACACTGGAGCGAAGCATCGGCTTTCTTCTGCTTTATTTCAATTTGTTGACCTTTTTTCATTGGTTCTTTTTGGTTTTTATCGTCATCGATGCCGAGTTCGCAGAGGTGCGTGGCACAGCAGGGGGCGAAGTGGGGGCTTGGTTCTTTCACCTGCTGGAAAGCGGTTTGGGCTTCATTGGGGCTACCATTGCGCTTTTTTCGTGGACTTTGATTGCTTTGATCTTAGCTTTTGAGCTGCGCTTGGCACAGGGGATTTCGCGTCTGTCTCAGCTTTGGACGGCCTTATTGGATTGGTGGGATGAACATCAAGCACAGCGAGAGAAGGAAGGCAAGCAATCGCCGCAGGAAAGCATGGTTTCGGCGACACATCCTTCCCCTCAAGATCCCTCCCTGCGGACAACCATATCACCTCAACCTGCCAAACAAGCGCTATCTGTTGGCACTACGCTGGTTTCAGCGAGTCAGGAGAGTTCAAAGGTCAATTGGCAACTGCCCAATGTAGCCGAAATCCTAGAGCAGGGAATCACTGCTCAGCTTTCCGATGAAATTGATCAACACCGGGCAAGGGTGATTGAGGAAACCTTGCATTCCTTTGGAGCGCCAGCCCATATTGTCGAGATCAATC
>CAKZNJ010000163.1 GCA_937129505.1 uncultured Anaerolineae bacterium
GTCGTTCAAGGACGCCCCTTGCAAGATAACGATGAGGATGTCATCTTCATCGGTAGAGGCCTAGCCGAAGCCATGGGTGCCCAAATCGGCGATCGCGTCACGCTGGTCGGAAAAGCCCCTCATGACCAAATGCGTCGTCGCACGATGACCGTCATCGGCATCTACGACCTTGGCTTGCCCGAGATCGAAAAGCGCACGGTTTATATCTCCCTTAGCGAAGCCCAGCTTCTCTACAATCTGGAGGGAAAGGTTACCGAAGTGGCAATCTTTCTTAAGCAATTAGGCGAAGAAGCGTTGGTGATGCAAGATTTAGCTCCTCACCTAACCGGGGTTGAAATCGACTCATGGCATACCTTTTTCCCCGAACTTGAGCAAGCGCTGGGCACCAAAACGAGCGTGATGAACGTCTTCAGCGTGATCATCTTGCTCATCGCCGGCATCGGGGTGCTGAACCTGCTGCTGATGGCGGTCTATGAGCGCCGCCGCGAGGTTGGCATCCTTGCCGCATTAGGTTTCCGTCCGGCGCAGATCTCTCTGCTCTTTGTGCTCGAAGGAGCAATGCTGGGCTTGGTGGGCATCGTTGCCGGTGTCATTTTGGGTTTGTTGATCAACGGCTTCTTACGCCAAGTAGGGTTGGATTACAGCCAATTTGCCAACCTCACCAGCTATATGGCTTTGGTGGGAGGAAAAATCTATCCCGAATGGGGTTTAGACAAACTGCTGCCGCGGGCACTGACGGTTGCTCTGATCGCCACCCTCGCAGCATTCTATCCCGCCTATGAAGCTTCGCATCGCGAACCGGCGCAAGCCTTACACACAGATTGAGGTGAAGGATGGTCACTTTGTTGAAATTAGCTCTCCGCAATATCGGGCGCAACCGCCGCCGTTCCTTTTTCTCCTCTTTGGCGCTGGCGCTGGGTTTTGCCTTATTGCTTGTGATGGCGGCTTTTATTGAAGGCGAGATGGAGAATGCCATTCAGACCAATATCCGCCTACTGACCGGCCATGTGCAAATTCGAGCCTCTACTTACGACGAGGATAAAACCAGCCTGAAATGGGAGGAGCTGGTCAACGACCCCGAAGCTCTCACCGCTCAAGTAAAAACCCTGCCCGAAGTCAAAGACGCTACCCCCCGCTTGTTTGCCAGCGGAATCATCGTCTCGAAGGATCAATCTCTGGGCGTGAGAGTAATGGGCATTGACCCCCTAGCAGAGGCAAATGAGCCTTACCGCAGCGGCATGTTGTCAGGTAGTTTTCTGACTCCCGACGACCGTGAAGGAGTGCTGATCGGCAAGGCATTGGCGGACAAACTGAACCTTCAAGCCGGCGATCGGGTCACCTTATCGGTCAATACCTCCAACGGCGATATTGACGAACAACGCTTTATCGTTCGGGGCATCTTTTCCACTCAAACCTACGCTTTCGACAGCAGCACAGTGCTGCTGCCGCTTGCCAAAGCACAAGCGATCACCCGCACCGAGAAACACGCCAGCGTCATCTTTATCTTGCTCAACGAAAGCCGCCAGACCGAAAAGGTGATGACTGCGCTCTCTAATCTGCCCTATCAGGTGGTGGACTGGAATGAAATGAACGAAATTGTGCTTCAGATGGAAGAGATGTCCAATGCCTACATGTCCCTGTTTTATCTGATTGTCTTAGCCATCACCGCCTCGGTCATCACCAACACCCTGATCATGGCCGTTTTCGAGCGCACCCGCGAAATCGGCATCCGCATGTC
>CAKZNJ010000164.1 GCA_937129505.1 uncultured Anaerolineae bacterium
AACGAGAGTGCAGTCCCGAAAGAAGCCATTTTGGCAATCGGCTTAGATGCTCAAGTGGATGGCTATGTGGCTGTGGATGCAAGCGGTCAACCGCTGCATCCAGCCATCATCTGGATGGACCGACGCGCGGTAGCCCAAACCGAGAAAGTACGGCAAGCTTATTCGGCCGAAGAAATTTTCAAGCGGAGTGGCTTGAATCTCGATCCTTACCATGTTGCGCCAAAGATCCGTTGGCTGGCGGATGAGCATCCCCGAGTCTTTGAACGAGCACGAACCTTTTTGATGCCCGGCAGTTATATCGCTTATTATCTCAGCGGCGAACTGGGGATTGATTATTCAAACGCTTCGTCTATGCTCTTGATGGACATCCGCCAAAGAGTCTGGTCTCCGCAGCTCTGTGAAATCTTCGAGATTCCTATGGATCGTCTGCCGCCCATCTATCCCGCTAATCAGGTGATCGGCACTTTAAGAGAGACCATTGCGGCTGAAGTAGGGCTATCACCAAGCACTTTGGTGGTGCTGGGCTGTGGTGACGAACACGCCGCTTGCCTCGGTGCAGGGGTCATCCGGCCGAAGATGGTCTGCGATATAACCGGCACCGCCGAACCCGTCTGTGCTGTGGCGGAGACTCCCCTCTTTGATGAAAGCGGTTTGGTTGAGACGCATTGTCATGCCCACCCGGATTATTGGCTCTTAGAGAACCCGGGATTCGTCTCAGGCGGCAACTATCGCTGGTTTCGGGATCACTTCGGTCAGAGTGAGATTGCTCTGGCGAATAAACAACACAAGGAAGCTTACGAGCTTCTGGACAAAATGGCTGAAGAAGTTGCCCCGGGCAGCGATGGGCTCATTCTCTTGCCCTGTCTGATGGGATCGGTCACCCCCACTTGGAACGCAGCTACTCGGGGCGTTTTTCTTGGCTTTTCGCTAACCCATACCCGCGCTCACTTTGCTCGCGCCGTGTTAGAAGGTTCTGCCTATGGCTTGCGCGACATCGTCCAGCGCATGAAAGAGATCGGATTAGCCGTCGAGGAGATTCGCGCCGTAGGTGGTGGAGCGCGCAGTCCGCTTTGGCGGCAAATCAAAGCCGATGTAACGGGCTTGCCCGTCTCCTTGACTCAAACGGTAGAGACAACGGCTCTGGGAGCTGCCATCCTTGCTCTGAATGGGGCCGGATTAACCAAAACCCTGGACGAAGCCTGCGACCTGTGTGTGAAGGTGATTGAAACTCGCTATCCCCAAACCCAAAACACTGCGATCTACGACCAGCGTTACCAAACGTATCGGGCAGCTTATTTTGCCTTGTTGCCCGTCTTCGAACAAGCAGCAAAAAGCGCATGACTGAGAAAATATTAGCAACGATTCGCTGCTTCCTCCTCGATATGGATGGCACCTTCTATCTTGGGAACCGCCTCCTCGACGGTGCATTGAAATTCATGGAAGTCATTCAGCAGCAAAAGCGAGACTTTGTTTTCCTGACCAATAATTCATCCAATCGAGGCATTGCCTACGCCAAAAAAATTTCCGCCATGGGTTTTCCGCTTTCTCCCGACAAAGTGTTTACTTCTGGAGAAGCGACAGCCCGATTTTTGGCGCGGGAGTATCCAGGCAAGCGCATTTACCTCGTAGGTACACCAGCCCTAGAAGAGGAATTTCAAGACTTCGGCCTTACCTTGGTCGAGAAAGATGCCGAGATTGTTGTAGTTGGCTTTGATACAACTTTGACGTATCAAAAGCTTTATCGCTTGTGCGATTACGTCCGCGCCGGCTTGCCCTATATCGCCACGCATCCCGATTTCAACTGCCCGACAGAGGGCGGCTATCTGCCCGATATCGGCGCCATCATTGCTTTTGTCAAAGCTTCTACCGGCCGCGAACCCGACCGGATTATCGGCAAACCTTATCGCCAAATTATTGATGAACTAGCCAATAAGTTGCAAATCCCCTTGCAAAATTTAGCCATGATTGGCGATCGGTTATACACCGATATTGCCTTAGGACAGGCAGCCCAAATCATGACCATCCTCGTTTTGAGTGGGGAAACGAAACTCGAGGATGTTCGTGTATCACCTTTCCAGCCTGACTTTATCTTCGAGAATCTCGGAAAAATAGCCGAAAGGTTATCCCGACTTGAAACCCACGGATAAATTACTTTTAGAGAGGTTATTATGCCCTTAGCTTATGATCCAGCCGAGAATGAACGCTTTTGGGAAAAAGTCCGCCAGTTGCCAGGTTTTCCGCAGGGGGAAGAAATCTGTCTGCGATATATGTTGATCGAGTCCAATGCGATTTATCGCTTGAAAGAAGCCTTAACCTATATCGGCGTGCGAGACGATCAACCTCTCTTGGCAGTTATGGATACCACCCCGATGCGGCGGGGTGAAGACGATCTCAAAGCGCTCGTTCTAGCTGTGTTACAACATGCTGGCTGGGAAGTAGAGACATGTGTGTTAGAACCAGATTCAAGCGGCCAAGTCCATACCGATATGCCCCATATCTTGCAGGTCAAGGAGCGGCTAAGCCCTGAGAAGGCTGTCGTCTCGGTCGGTTCAGGAGTGGTTACGGACATTGCCAAACACGCTTGTTACCTCTTTGACCAAGAACAGGGTACACACCTTCCCTATCTAGTTTATCAAACCGCAAACAGCGTCAGTGCTTACACCTCAAACATGGCACCGACTCTCATTGAAGGGGTCAAACGCACGCTAGCCTCGCGCTATCCAGACGCCTTGATCTGCGATTTAGAAACGTTGCGGGATGCCCCGCGCGAGATGACTATTGCCGGCGTTGGAGATCTCTTGGCGGTTTTCGTCAGCATGGCAGATTGGTATCTTGCTTATCGCTTAGGTATGGATGAAACCTATACGCCCTTGCCAGAGCTTTTGATGGGCCCTGTGGATGAACTGCTCATCCAGAATGCGGAAGAGATTCGTAATGGCTCTCTTGAAGCCATGGCATTGTTAGCCAAGCTCATTACTTTAGGGGGTATCGCGATGTCGCTCTCCCATGCCACGGCCCCTCTTTCAGGTTTTGAACACATCGTTTCGCACACCTTAGATCTGCAAAACGAGGCTCGAGGAAAATCGCTGGCTTTGCATGGCACCCAAATAGCCCTTGCCACCGTGCTCGGAGCAGCAGCCTACCGTATTTTTCTCGAACAATTTGACCCCCATCAGTTGAACTGCGAAAGTTGCTATCCAGAACCGGAAAAAATGCACCGTTTCATCCTGCAGACCTTTCATCCTCTTGACCCAACCAATCGTGCCGGCGAAGAATGCTGGTCGGATTACCGTATTAAACTTGAGAAGTGGCATACGGTCAAAGAGAGCTTCTCCAATTTCCTGCTGCAGTGGGATGAGATCCGCCCCGAAGTAGCCAAACGCACTCGCCCTCCCCAACAAATCCGCAGCATGTTTGCCGCTGTTGGTGGTCCCACCCGCTTCTCAGAACTCGAACCGCCATTCGAGGAAGTGGAAGTCCGCTTCGCATTTCTAAACGCTCCTTTGATTCGCAAGCGTTTCACCATTGGCGATTTATTTATCTGGTTCAACTGGGATCGAGAAGCCCTATGGCGGAAAGTGTGGGAAACTACGCAGACCAATCACGTCCGCTAAAAGGTCGTTGTGATTTCGACTGCTTTACTGTATAATGACCTCCATTCACCATGAGTTGAGAATTACGGAGGTAAAGCCAATGGTTGCTCAAGAATTGTTAGAAATCCTGCGTTGCCCGGTATGCATTCAGCAAATCGATCATCCGCTTGAGTATTATCAAGAGTGCTGGTTGATCTGCCCCGATTGCGGGCGTAAGTATCCGATCAAAGAGGATATTCCCATCATGTTGGTAGACGAAGGGGACAAATGGATCAATACTCCCAAGGAGCAACTGCCGGTTCCACCCCCTGAAGAATGACATGTCGGAGATAGACGAATTTATCCAGCAGCTTGTCAGTGGAGAGGATGAAAAAGCTGAGGCGGCTGCGCTGGCGTTAGCCCAATTTGGCGACCGAGCGATCACGTCGTTACTCGAATTAACCCGCTCAAGCGACAGTGATTGGCGGTGGTGGGCGTTGCGCGCCATATCCCAGATCCCCTCTCCTGAATCCAAAGCAGCGCTCATCCAAGGTCTCCGCGATGACGACATCCACGTCCGTCAGTGTGCTGCCCTTGGCTTACGCCATCAACCAACCTTTGAGGCTGTGCCTCTCTTGCTGGAGGCACTGGCTTCAACGGATAAACTCCTTTGCCGCTTGGCGGCTGATGCCCTCATTGCGGTTGGTCACCAAGCAGTGCCAGACTTAATCTTAGTGGTCAAAAACGGTAAACCCCCCGCGCGCTTGGAGGCAGTGCGAGCTCTCGCCTTGATCGGCGACCCGCGCGCCATTCCCATCCTTTACGAAGTATTAGGCGAGGAATCAACGTTTATGGATTACTGGGCGACCGAAGGGTTAGACCGCATGGGCGTTGGCATTACGTATGTCACACCCTAGCTACGAACCCTTCCAAACCCATAACCACCATAATCCCATTATCCCCAACCCGATCGCAAATCGAGCTACAAAACTCAAACCCCAACCAAGGGCAAGCCCTTGCAGGGCCGCCCAGGCTTTTTTCCAATCTCTCTGGCGTTGATATTCATAAATTAGAACAGCCAAAGGCGCGGTAATCAAACCACCTAAGGGAGGCAACAGAACGGTGCCTAGAAAGCCAGCCAATAACGCTAAACCGATTCCTTGCCACGAGGCACCGCTCTGCTTGGCTCCGACACCCATCAGTACATTATCAATGACCGTGCCGACCAGCATTAAGACCGTCAACAACGCGAAAACAACCCACCCTATGGTCGTGAATCCCTGAATCACGCCGTATCCTAATGCAGCTAACCACATCACCACCAAACCGGGAAAGATCGGCACAACCAAACCGATCAGACCGATAATCATGACAATCTGAATGACCCAAAACAAAGAAGTTTCTAACCAAGCACCCATCCCTACACTTCTCCCCGAATGACCTCTACCCCTCCCATCCAAGGGCGTAACACTTCAGGGACGACGATACTGCCATCCGCTTGTTGGTAATTCTCTAAAACGGCGATCAGCGTGCGCGGCAAGCCAAGCCCCGATCCGTTCAGGGTGTGGACAAAGCGCGCTTTGCCCCCATCGCTGGGGCGATATTTAATATTGGCTCGGCGGGCTTGAAAATCGGTGACATTCGAGACCGAAGACACCTCTAACCATTCACCACAACCTGCTGCCCATACCTCAATGTCATAAGTTATCGCCGACCCAAAACCCAAATCCCCCGTGCAGAGTTGCTTAACGCGATAAGGCAAACCTAACAAGGCGCAAGTCTCTTCTGCATCCTGACGCATCTTTTCTAATTCGCTGTCGGAGTCCTCTGGTTTGCAGAAAATATACATTTCCACCTTGTCAAACTGATGGCCGCGCTTGATTCCGCGCACATCCCGCCCGGCGCTCATTTTTTCACGCCGAAAACAAGGGGTGTAAGCGGTATAGCGGCGCGGCAGGGAGGTTTCTTCGAGGATCTCTTCCATATGCAAGCCTGTTAGGGGAACCTCGGCCGTCGGCACCATCCATAGATCCTCTTCATGATCTCGATAGAGGTTATCCTGAAATTTGGGCAATTGACCCGCCCCAAAGAGCGTTTGCCCCTTGACCATGAAAGGGGGGTATTTCTCCAAATAGCCCTGTTTAGCATGTAGATCGAGCATATAGGCGATCAAGGCGCGCTGCAAACGTGCTCCTAAACCGCTCAAAACATAAAAGCGGGAACCGGTGATTTTGATACCCTGATCAAAATTGAGGATGCCCAACTTCACTCCCAAATCCCAATGGGGTTGCGGTTCAAAATCAAATCTTGGCAGTTCTCCGACGGTTTTCAAGACCACATTGTCATTCTCGTCTCTGCCCAAGGGGGTGCGCGGATCGGGCAAATTTGGGATAACCGCCAGGGTGTTTTGGAGTTGGTTTTCCACATGGCGCAAGCGTTCATCGAGTTCGGCGATGTGATCACCAACTTGGCGCATTGCTTCAATCTTTACTTGCCTTTCCGCATTGTCTTTGATCTTGCCAATCTCTTTTGAGACAGCGTTCCTTTCTGCTTTTAGGGCTTCAACCTCTTGAATCAAAGCTCTCCGTTGGGCATCGAATTGGAGAACTTCATCTACAGGGCAAGGGTCTAGTTGGCGATTTCGCATCGCTTCTCGCACCACATCAGGTTTTTCGCGCAGGAAATTTAGGTCAATCATCGGTTCATCTCCTTTCGTTAGCATAATCAAAAGCACCCCTTCGTCCGCAGGACGAGGGGGTGCTCGTGGTGCCACCTGCTTTTGCCAGTCTCGTTTTGGAAAGAGTCACCGAGAACGGCCTTCTTGGAGCTATAACGGGCTACCCGATCCCTCTTACGAGGTTGCTGCTTTTGGTTGCAGCGTCAGCCTCCCTGCGAGGGCGGCGGGTCTGATTTAGACCAGCGGAAGGGATTTCACTGTTTCCCTTGGCCGCCTTGCACCGGCCGACGGCTCTCTGCACAAGGGCAATCAGTTACTCATTTCCGCGTGCGCCTTTTTCGACATTGCCAAGCATTATACCTGACCTCGAGATGCTGTCAAGCGCTAATCTCCCTCCCGTTCGCGTAAGTGGGGGAATAAAATAACTTCTCGAATATTTGGCGAATCGGTCAGGAGCATGGTCAGGCGGTCAATTCCCATCCCAAACCCACCGTTGGGAGGCATCCCATAGCGCATAGCGCGCAGATAATCTTCATCCATCGGATGGCGTTGCTCATCATCCGCATCGTAATCGCGCCCCATCTCCAAGAAGCGCAGTTCTTGATCCAAGGGGTCATTTAGCTCGGTGAACGCGTTGCACAATTCCATCCCGGCGATAAACCCTTCGAACCGCTCAACGGTTTGCGGGTCACCTGGTTTGCTTTTTGCTAAGGGTGAGATATCGCGAGGGTAATCGTAAAGGAAAGTGGGCTGAATCAGGGTGGGCTCCAAATAATCGCCCAGCAATCCATCAATCAGCTTGCCCCGCGGGGCATTGGGATCGTAAGGGTAACCTTTCTCCCGCATTGCCCGCTGCAGGTCGGCAGTGGTTGGGCAAGCTTGAATGTCTATGCCGGTCGTTTCGAGAAGCCCCTGTCGTAGCTCTACGCGCCGCCAGGGCGGAGTGACATCGATCGTATTTCCCTGATAAGTAAACTGCCGTTTGCCCAATACCTGATCGACAACATAGACGATCATCGCCTCGGTCATTTCCATGACCTGTAAATAATCGGCATAGGCACAATAGAACTCCAATTGGGTGAACTCTGGGTTATGGGTGCGATCAACGCCTTCGTTACGGAAATCACGCCCGATTTCGTACACTCGCTCTAAATTGCCCACCAACAAGCGTTTCAGGTAAAGCTCAAAAGAGATGCGCAAATACAGATTTTGCTTCAATTGGTTGTGGTAAGTGGTAAAGGGTCGTGCTGCTGCCCCGCCGTAGATCGGTTGTAAGATCGGCGTTTCCACTTCGAGAAAACCTAAACCATCTAGAAACTCGCGCAGGGCGCGCACGATCGCTGCCCTTGTGCGGAAAATCTGGCGCACTTCGGGGTTGATAGCTAGGTCGGCATAGCGTTGGCGATAGCGCATCTCAGGGTCTGCCAAGACAGTGTGGCGCACCACCTTCCCGTCAATCAACTCATCCTTGGCAGCCGGCAAGGGAGTGATTGACTTTGCTAAGAGACGATATTCTTGGACTTTTAAGGTAGCTTCACCAGCTCTGGTCCGGAACATCTCCCCGCGCGCTTGAACAAAGTCGCCGAGATCGAGATCACGATTGAAGAGATCTAAAGCCTCCTGTCCGATCTCGTCAGCACGCAAGAACAATTGAATACGCCCTTCGCCATCTTCGATATGCGCAAAGGTGATCTTCCCCATCACCCGCATCGAGCGAATGCGCCCGGCTAAAATTGCTTGGACAGGCTGGGTTTCACCTCGTTTCTCTGCTTCTTCAAATGCGGCAATTGCTTGCCGACTGGTATGAGTTCGTTGAGCTCGAGTCGGGTAGGGGTCTATGCCCCGCTTCTTCAACGATTCTAGTTTTTCCAAACGGATTTTCTCTAAATTGGTGTATTCAGCAGGCATAGCAGCACCTCGTGTTCAAGATAAAAAAACCCCGCGCCGAAATCAAAGACGCGGGGCTATATCGATACCCCAACGCTACTCCACCTTTAAGATTTTAACAGTAAACGATCCGGCTGGCGCGTCCACGCGGACTTCGTCGCCAGGCCGATGATCCATTAGTGCCCGGCCAAGCGGCGATTCGTTCGATATGCGCCCCAAGCGCGGGTTGGCTTCAGCAGGCCCGACAATAATATAGCTTTCTGGCTCATTGCTGCCTTCTTGGATGGTAACTTTTGCTCCAACTTGGACAATCTCACTACGGCTCAGGCTCGGGTCGATCACTCGGGCGTTGGCAAGAATCGTCTCTAGCTCATGGATTCGCCCTTCCACGAAAGCTTGTTCATTTTTCGCCGCCTCATATTCGGCGTCCTCGATTAATTCGCCCCCTTCCATCGCCTCATGCAAGCGCTCAGCCACTTCCCGCCGCTTGACGGTTCTTAAGTATTCCAACTCCTCTTGAAGTTTATCGAAACCTTCGCGCGTCAAATATGTTACAGGCATGAGATTACCCTATCCCTTACAGTGTATTAAGTCGGTTTGACTTACAAGTTTCATCATAGAAAACGAATAGCGGCGGAGGGAAGATCGTTTAGTTTCCGTTTCGCCGCTCACTAATTTTAGCATAACCTAACTAGTTTGACAAGATGACCAAAACCTGCCCTGTCTGAAGATCGGTGAGCAAAGCAGTTCTTGAGAAGCACCTTCTTCAACGTAAAAAATCCAAAATCCAACGCCCAATATTGATTGTCACAAGCAAAACTCCTTCCCAGCGGGAGATTTGCCAGCCAGTGCGCATGAGAAAGACCACGATCAAAACCACCATCCCAACCAAAACCAGAATGCTGCTGACTGCACTAGCATCCACGATCATCGGACGGATGACAGCCGCCACGCCTAATACGCCTAACAAATTAAACAAATCGCTGCCGATCAGGTTACCTGCTGATACACCGTGATGTCCTTTCAGCACAGCAATCAGGGAGGTCGCGAACTCAGGTGAGGACGTCCCCGCTGCAACAATCGTCACCCCAATGACCCATTCAGATACCCCAATCAGACGTGCTAAATGAACTGCACTCTCAACCAGAAAATGTCCGCTGCCCACGACCAGAGCGATCCCAGCCAACAAGCGGGGGATATCCAGCCAACGGAACTCCCCACTGGGCAAGCCATCCTCCATCGGCTCTCTTTTCCATATCAAATACCCAAGATAGAGAATTAGCAATGAAATGAGAATTCCTCCCTCGAGGCGAGACATGTGATGATCCCAAAGAAAGAGAAGTAGCAATAGGGAAGTACCAACTAGCATTCCTCCATCGCGCACGACCATCGTTCGAGTGGTACAGATGGCCCTCACAATTGCCACCCCACCGAGGATAAAGCCTAAATTGAAGATGTTCGAACCCACAACATTGCCGACCGAAATATCCCCGCGTCCTTCCAAGGCAGCCCCGACGGTCACAGCGAACTCTGGAGCAGAAGTGCCAATGGCGACAACGGTCAAGCCGATCACCACTTCAGATAAGCCCACCCGCTTAGCAATCCGCACGGCCGACTCAACAACCCAAACCGCCCCCCACCACAAACCCAATACACAAACAATGATAATTAAGACATCATAGAGAGCATTCATGAAGCAAGATCTCCTTCGTTTACCTTTTCATCGCTGATCAACCGATGGGTGCGGCGATCATAATGGCCGCGCAAAGCATCGCTGAGGGTGCCTTCCCATAGGGGAACGCCGGCGAAGTAAGCTGCCCTGCCCAGCATGTGAGCAGCGACCGGTGCAGTCAAAAAAACAAAGGCGATAATCGCCACCACTCGCACAGCCATGCCTATTTCGCCGAAGTGCAGAGCGGCGCCTAACATGATCAACCCTACCCCGAAAGTGGCTGATTTGGTGCTGCTATGCATGCGGGTAAAAAGATCAGGCATCCGGGCAACCCCCAACGCAGCAATAAACATGAATCCAGCCCCTAATAGCAAGAACAGAGCACTTAAGTTTTGCGCCATGGCATGCCCCCTTTCTCAATGAAATAAGCAAACGCCACTGTCCCCAGAAAGGCGATTAGGGCTAGAACCGTCGCAACGTCAATATAAATAATTTCACCACTGACTACGGCGTACACAGCGATAAAGCCGACCGTGACGGAGGAAAGTAAATCCAAACCTACGACCCGATCGGGCAGGCTTGGACCGCGAGCCACGCGATAGAGACACAAGAGAACCGCAGCGATCAATAATCCAATAGTCAACCACAAAATCATTCTAACTACTCCCAATTAAGTTGGTGGTTGGCGGAGGATTGCCAACAAGCGAGCTTCTAGGTTGTTTTGAATATCCTTGCGCACCTTTTCTTCATCTTCAGCAAACATTGCATGGATATAGAGAACTCGTTTGTCGGCTGAAACGTCGAGACTCAGTGTGCCGGGCGTCAAAGAAATAAAGATAGCTAACGCACTGATCTCAAAGTCCGTCCGTGCTTGTAAAGGTAGGGCGATCACGCGCGGCTGCATGTTGTGGCGAGGGGTCAATACCTCATATGCCACCCGCAAATTTGCCAAAAACAATTCCCAGGCAAAGAAAAGGGCAAAGCGAACCAAACGCTCCACAACCACAAAATAGTTCGTAGGCCCAAATGCCCGCCGCGAAATGAATAATGCCAGATAACCGATCAGATAGCCCAACAACAGATTAGCAGGGCTGAAGATGCCGCTCAATGAGACCCATAGCAGAGCCAGAAGGATATTGGCTAAAAAGATATTCATCCCCCACCTCCCAAAACTGCTTGGATGTAAAGTTGTGGATTCATCAGTTGCTCGCCAGCCCGTGAAGCAATCTCGAAAACCGGCCCAATTCCAAAACTGATCAACAAGGTCATCGCCACCAAAAAAAGAATTGGTACAAACCAGCTCCACCCCTGCTGGAGGCTCATGGTTTTCTCTTCTTTTGCTATCACAAAGGGGGGATCTTTCCAAAAAGCCTCGTTCCATATTTTTATCATCGAGAATAACGTCAGCAGGCTAACCCCCAGCGAGACGGCAACGATCACAAACTGCCCCTGGACCAACCCCGCCTGAACCAAACTTAACTTGGCAAAAAAGCCTGAGGAGGGCGGTAAGCCTGCCAGCGATAGCGCTGCAATCAAAAAGAGGGCAGCCAATCCGCCTTGTCCCTTGTAAATGCCGCCCAATTTTTTCAAGTCAAAGGTGCCTCGCCAATGTTCAATGACGCCACTGATCAAAAAGAGGGTTGATTTGGCTAACGAAACATGGAAGACGAAGTACACTGCAGCTGCCAAGCCTAGGGGGGTAAAGATTCCCAATCCCATCAAAGGGTAACCAATCTGACTGATAATGTGAAACGATAACAAGCGGCGCATCTCATTCTGGGCTACTGCCCCTAATACCCCACTGACCATGGTTAGAGCAGCGATGACCAACAATAAGGTGTGCGTATAATCGTAATCCTGAATAAAGATCAGCGCAAAGACACGAATCAAGGAATAAACACCTACTTTGGTCAACAAGCCAGAGAACAGTGCTGTGACCGCTACCGGAGGGGTGTGATAAGAAGCTGGCAGCCAGAAAAATAAGGGGAAAATGGCAGCTTTGATGCCAAATGCGCTCAGAAAGAGCATCGAAAGTGCCGTGACCACCGCATTGGATGGTGCACTTGCCGAGGTGGCAAATTTACGCGCTAAATCTGCCATGTTGAGCGTGCCAGCCAAACCGTAGAGTAATCCCAAGCCGGCAAGGAAAATCGCCGAAGAGATCAGGTTCAGAGTTACATATTTGATTGCCCCCTCCATTTGTCCTCGTTCACCGCCAAGAGCAAGCAGGACAAACGAAGACATAAGCATCACTTCAAACCAAACGTACAAGTTAAACAGGTCTCCAGTCAGGAAGGCGCCACACACACCCATCAAGAGAAAATGCATCAGCGGATAGTAACCGAACGCTTGACGCTGATCGTCAATGCTTTCTAAGGAATAGATTGCTACAGCAAAGCCAAGCACCCCTGCTAAGACAACCATGGTCGCACTGAACAAATCTGCCACGAGGGTTATCCCAAAGGGGGCTTGCCAGTTGCCAATTTGTACCGCCTGAATGCCCTGATTCCAGACAAACGCTAACAACCAAATTGATACGGCTAGCAAAACACCCGCCCCGACAACCCCAATCCAACGTTGGATACGAGGCTTACGGAAGAAAAGCAGGCATAACACCGCCGTTACCAAAGGAATAAGAAGGGGTAAAATGAGATAGCGATTCATCCTCGTTTCTCACTTAGGCATCTGTGGATTTCATCTGGTCTAAGTCATCGGTGTTCACGCTGCGGTAGGCGCGATAAGCCAGTGCCAAGGCAAAAGCTGTCACCCCAAAACTGATTACAATGGCAGT
>CAKZNJ010000165.1 GCA_937129505.1 uncultured Anaerolineae bacterium
ATCTTGCCTTCGCCCACTATGATGATCCGCCGCAAAGTCCAAGCTTGTACCCGGCGCGGACAAGCAATTGCCTTGCACGGCGTGATGATGGGTGGAGGACCCTCTCACTGGGCGGTTGAAGACCATTTGCGAGCTGGCTTTCAGGTGTACGCCACGCCGGCAGCCGCGCGCTCGTTCAACGATGACCTCGAAGCCGTACGCCAAATGGGCATCCAATTAATCGCCGAAGAGGAGATCAAGACCTTGCCCGATTCGGTGCAACGCATCGAAATGAAGGATTTCGACTTCGATTCGATCGCAAAAGCCTTTCAGCTCTTTGGTGTGGCACTGGACGATCTCAGCGCAGTAGCGGTGGCGGTCTTTGATCACGGCGATGCGCCACCCAACGTTTCCGACCGCCAGTTTCGGTTTGATTATCTCGATCAACGCTTGCGGGCTGAAAATCGCCTGAGCGCCTTTGCCTTCCTTGCCGATCAAATTCCCCCCATCATGACCCGCCTCCAAGCGGTAGCAAGCTCTGCCAACGGCTTGGGCATCCCATTGGTGGTGATGGATACCGCCCCCGCTGCCGTTCTGGGAGCATTATTCGACCCGCTTGTGGCTGCCCACAGACCCTTGCTGATCGCCAACGTGGGCAATTTTCACACGCTGGCTTTTCGCCTCGGTGAGCAAGGGATCGAGGGATTGTTTGAGCATCACACCGGCTTGATCGATCTGGCAAAGTTGGAAAACTTGCTCCTGCGTCTGGCGGAAGGGAGTCTGCGCCATGCCGAGGTGTTCGACGATATGGGCCACGGCGCGTTGGTCTATGAGCAACGCCCGATAGACCTGAATCAGGGCGAGTTTGGAGTGGCTGTCACCGGACCCAGACGCAAGCTGATGAAGCCATCCAAATTGCGCCCTTATTTTGCCGCCCCTTTTGGCGATATGATGATTACAGGCTGCTTTGGCTTGCTTGCCGCGGTGGCAGATTGTCTTCCCGAACTTGCCCCGCCGATTCACCGTTCGTTATCTGCCGCTCCCGACCGAGAAGTCGCCCCGTGGGACGTGCTTTAACCTCCCCCTTCGGTCGCGTCGCAATCCATCGGCTCGAGGAGTACGATCGGGATGTGGCGCGTGCGGATGCGCTGACGGTATAAACGGTAACCGAAAAAGGTCTTTTCGGCAAGCTGCCAGTAGTGAGCATATTCCTCCCCTTCTACCTCGCGAGCGAGATATTTTCTGTGCTCTTTGTTGATCAGGCATTCCGCTTGGGGGTTCTTCTTAAGGTTAAAGTACCAGCTCGGATATCGCTCCTGCCCAAAGTTGGTCGCGATCAGGGCAATTCGTTGGGGCTGGGAGGGGTCGATGATGGGCAATAAAGGGGTGGTGCGGGCTTGCCTGCTTTTTGCCCCGATGGTTGTCACCATCACTACCGGCACATCGGCAAGCAGGCTAGTCAGCGTTTGCTTCTCGTCACTCAGACGAAACCACCAGCGGTCCAACGTGGGCAGGCTGCGCGCCAAGATGTGGGCGATTCCCGCTTGGCTGGAGAGTTTGCGCACGAGCGAAGTGTAGAGCGGCAGCGATTTGTTCTTCCTCCACAACCAATTCAAGCTCACTGCCAAGGCTAGTAGGGAGGTCCATCCTGCCCAAATCATTTCGACCTGCAGCGGCACGGCGAAGAATTCGCCGCTCAGGTTCGTCATGTAATGAAAGAGGACTGCCGTGAGGGTTGCACCCCTCGAAGCGTTCATCAGCGCGGTCAGCAGAATCGATTGCGTGATCAGGTTGAGGCTGTAAATCCAGAAGCGAAGGGAAGCAAAGCCCAAGTCCGCCTGATAGGTGCCGGGGATGAAGAAGAGCGGTAAATGCCATAAAATCCACACCAGACCCAACCCGAGGCTAGCGGGAAGCGAGCCCCACCGATATTGCAACCGGGGCAGGGCGTACCCCCGCCAGCCCAATTCTTCGGGCAAAGGGCCAAAGAAGAAAGTCAGCACAACCAGTCCCAGCAACGACAGCGGTTGAGATAGCCATGTGGCGGGTGAGTCGAGCCTCGGAAAGGCGCCGGAGAACACTCGCGCGGTCAGCAGACTCAGCAAAACTAAGAGGGGTTGGAGCAAAACGCTGACGGCGAGCACTCCCCAAGGAATACCGCGCCATTTAAAGCTACGAGCGAAGAAAGTGCGAACTCCCTCCTCATCGACAAATTTTACCATCATGCCCAGCGCAACGAGAAAGGGCCCTAAGCCGCTCAGCAAACGCAGTAACCAGGTTGACCATTGCTCGGCATCATCGCCGCGCAGGATGACAATCAGCAAAAAAGCCCAAGACCACAGCAGGGTTAAGACCAGATACAGCAAAGCATTTGAGGGGGAGGGAAAGGCGTATGGAGAGGCAGGAGTTCGTCGCTGATTATCCATGGGATCGCAGAACACAATATCGCTCTCGATTATACCTCTAAAGGAGGTCGCTAAAGTCAGAAAGCTGATTGGCGCGAGAGGATGGAAATAGACTCCAAAGCTGCGTTACCAGCCAGAAGTCAGGTTTGAGATGAAGAGGGATCAATTCATAGGGGTCAAGGGGCAGGTGGGGTTGCGGTGGCGAGGTAACTCCAGCGAATCCAGCCCGATTTACCATCTGGCAGGAGCACCGGCACCCATGGGACTCCTTGGTGTTCTTGAATCTCACCTGTCACGGCGACCACAGCCCCATTGAGCAGACTGCCCACGATCGCACCGCCGGGTTGGTCGCGCAATAAAACCCCTTCACTGTTGGCGGCTTGCACCACGGCGAAAAGCGGGGTTGGCGTAGGGGTCAGGGTAGGCGGCCGGGTGGGAGTCCGACTGGGCGTCAAGGTTAGGGTAGGGGTTGAGGTTGGCGGCGGTTGAGTAGGAGTGAGGGTTATCGTTGGCGTCAGAGTTGGGGTTAGAGTAGGCGTTGGGGTGGGAAAGCCGAGATAGTGGCGCGCAGCCACGCCGGCACTGCCAAAACCGATGAGCAGGACAATGGTCATCAGGGCAACTGCCCCACCCAAGGTGTAACCGAAGGGGGAAGGAGGGCGAAAGCCGAGGAAAGCGAGGGTCAGCGTGCCAACCATCACCGCAAAGAAAAGATGGACAACGAAAACCGCTAAGCCATCGGCAAAGATATCCGCTCTGCCGACAGCTAAGGCGAAACCGCTAGCTGCCAGCGGCGGGAAGAACAGATAGGCAACCCCCACGCTGGGCAGGTGAGCTGGCCGCTCGGCGTGGGTCATGGTGGCGCTGAGAACGATCATGGCAGCCAGAAGCACGATGAAATTTGGAAGCGCAAATTGAGTCAGGTGGATGGTTTCGTCCAAGCGAATTTCCAGCCCGACTAGAATCAGCAATCGGCCTAACAAGCCGCCCAACATGCCGCCGATCACCGTCAGGGCTGCTCCAATCAGCGTGCCACCCAGGTTTCGTAGGAAGAAAGGCAAAGAACCAACAATATTCCCCAATGCCATTCCCACCGCTGGGGCTAAAATGGGTGCCATGACGCACCCCAACACGACAACCGCCGGGGCACTAGCGAGCAGCCCTAAACCGATTACAATGCCCGCAAGCAAGGAAAACAAAAAGAAGTCGAAGGAAGGCGATGCTCGATGGGCAAATTGGTCGAGAAAGTTTGCCCGCTCATCCACACCCAAAGGGGCTAGGAGACGGCGTGCCCGTCTTCGTCGCGCTGGCGGCATATATTGGGGATCGTCGGGGATCTGTTCACTGGTGAGATTTGTCATTGGCGTAAACTAGCGACCAAACGCAGGGGTTTGTTGATCAACTCAAAAGCACAGAAGATATCCGGCACCATCAAATCTGCAGATTGCAAGGCGATCACACTGGTCCCTTCGGGGGATAAAACGCAAATGCCGATGGCGGCTTCTTTGAGCATCTCAGCGTCATTGGCGCCTTGTCCAATTGCAATCACCGTTTCCGCCCCCAACTCTCTTACGTAGGCCGCTTTTCGTTGACCCTCTTCACCGCGGGGAATCGTTTGAACCGTTAACCCCAGTTGCAACTCGATTGTGTCAATGTTCTTCCGCGTATTGGCGCTGAGGACATGGACAGTCAGGCGGTCGCTCAAGTTTTTTAGGATGCGAGGGATACCTTCTAAAAGATTTCCATCCACTGCCAGCGTGCCGTTTAGGTCGCAAACCAGATGCTCAAGGCGGAGGGAGCCACGCCCCGGGATATTTAGCTCAATCATAAATGTATTATAACGTGAAGACGAAGGGCTGTCTTAAGCGGTTCTTAGGTTTCTCGAAATTTTTCCAGATGTTCGACCACCCTCGCCAAAAAGGCATCTGCTGCGGCGCCATCCAAAATGCGGTGGTCAAAAGTCAGCGATAGATAAACCATCGGCCGGATGGCGAGCATGTCATTGCCGCTTTCATCCTCCCGAACGACCACTCGCTTTTGAATCGCTCCCACGCCGAGAATGGCACACTGGGGTTGGTGGATGATCGGCGTTGCAAAGAGGGAGCCGGAAACGCCGTGATTGGTAATTGTAAACGTGCCCCCGCGCACCTCGTCGGGTTTCAGTTGACGGTTGCGGGCGCGTTGAGCAAGGTCGTTGATGGCTCGCACCAAGCCCAGCAAGGAGAGGCT
>CAKZNJ010000166.1 GCA_937129505.1 uncultured Anaerolineae bacterium
ACAGCGGAAGCCAAAATTCAGCGCTTGGGAGGTTTCCGGTTCGAATACCAACGAGGCATCATTCAATTGTAACTTTTCGAGCGCCTCTTTGAGGTCTTGATAGTCCTCGTTTTCGACGGGGTAGATACCGGCGAAAACCATCGGTTTGACCTTGCGATAGCCCGGCAATGGCTCGCTTGCCGGCCGCTGGGCGTGGGTTAGGGTGTCACCTACCCGACATTCGCGAACGGTTTTTAAGCCGGTTGCCACGTAACCCACCTCGCCGGCAGTAAGGCGATCGACGGGTTGAAGGTTAGGCGAGAAAATGCCGATTTCGACTGGCTTAAATTCTGCGTTGCTCGCCATTAAGCGCAAGCTGTCGGTTGGTGAGATTGTCCCATCCATGACGCGAACATAGGCGACAACACCTTTATAGGGATCGTAATGCGAATCGAAGATGAGAGCCCGCAAGGGTGCTTGTTCATCTCCGCTTGGAGGCGGAATTTGATGGACGATTGCTTCGAGCACTCTCTCGACATTCGTGCCCACTTTAGCAGAAATGCGTAAGATTTGATCGGCGGGAGTCCCCAATAAATTGCTGATCTCTTCAGCAACTTGATCGGGATGAGCTGAGATCAGGTCAATTTTATTGATGATGGGGATGATCTCTAAATCGGCGTCTAGAGCAAGATAGAGATTGGCTAATGTTTGCGCTTCGATCCCCTGACTGGCATCGACAACTAGCAAAGCCCCTTCACAGGCATTCAATGCCCGACTGACTTCGTAGCCAAAGTCAACATGGCCTGGCGTGTCAATCAGGTTTAACTCATAAACCATGCCATCCTTGGCTTGATAATTCATGCGTACGGCCGAAGCCTTGATCGTAACGCCTTTCTCCCGTTCTAACTCCATCGAATCTAAAACTTGCTCTACCATCTCACGATCGGAAATCGTGCCGGTGAGCTGAAGTAGTCGGTCAGCAAGCGTTGACTTGCCATGGTCAATGTGGGCGATGATGCAAAAATTGCGGATAGTCTCGCTCGTCATCGCCCCGTAGTATACTCGATTTTCCGAGCAACCGGGCTGATTGAGAGTGTGGTGGGGCAGCGGTGCACAACACCTCTAGTAGTTGGAAAGCTGTTCACTTGTGGCGAAGTGAACAACTTGGGCTTACGGACTCTATTCCCCCTTAAGCGGCTCCACTGCCAGATTGACCTCAGTGGCTCATACCTGGATTGCCAAATGGACTGGGTAATCAATAGTATAATCCAACGCATGACGCCGAAAACAGTCAGGAAAAGTTTCGCTGAGCAAAATCATAGCAACCCGTGGTTATCTATGGGGGTGATTGTGATCTGCTGTTGGTTGCTGTTCTCAGCTTGTGTACGCCCATCTAGTCCATCCCCTTCTCCAACTTTCCCTGTGACTCCTACCTTACCTCCTGCTGGGGTGGGTGTGACCAAAGTCCCCCAACCGGATGCCACGGCGCAGCGTTTCCTTGAAGCATGGAAAGACGAAGATTACCAAATGATGTATCAGACCTTAACCTCTCTGAGCAAGGACGCCATCAGCGAGGAGGAATTTATCCAGCATTACCGGGGCATTGCCTCTGAAGCGGCATTGGAGGGAGTGGACTATTCGATTCTCTCCTCCTTGGTTTCTAATCCTCAAAGCGCTCAGGTCAGCTATCGGGTAACCTTGCGTAGCGCATTAGTAGGAGAGATCACTCGCGATACAGTCATGAATCTCAGTCGTGAGAACGGTGAGTGGCGGGTTCAGTGGAATGATACGTTAGTGTTACCAGAATTGGTGGGGGGGAATTATCTGGCGATGGAGCGCTATGTACCAGGGCGAGGAAATATTTACGACCGGGAGGGTAGCGCTTTGGCAGCCCAAAGCGATGTGACCGCCATTGGCATTGTGCCAGGACAAATTTTGCCCGAACAAGAAGAGCAACTGTTTACTGTACTGGTTAGTTTGCTCGGCATTCGGGCGGATGATATTCGCGCTCGCTATGCTGCCTTTCCACCCGGTTCAGATTGGTATCTGCCATTAGGTGAAGTACCCTCTGCCGAAGTGGCAAGGCGTTATGAAACCCTTGCCAATCTAAGCGGTGTACAGCTTTCCCCTTATAAAGCGCGCTATTACTTCGAAGGGGGAGTCGCCCCCCATGTCATTGGCTATGTGAGCACCATCCAAGCTGAGAAAGTGGACGAGTACCTCCGTAAGGGTTACCGTCGTGACGAGCGGGTTGGACAAATGGGCTTAGAGAAGTGGGGGGAGGAATATCTCTCCGGAAAGCGCGGAGGGGCTTTGTATGTCTTTAATGAGCAAGGTCAACCCGTTACCCGCCTAGCAGAAGTGCAAGCCGAGCCGGCTCAATCAATTTACACCACTATCAACAAGGAGCTTCAAATCGGTGTTCAGCGCGCCATAAGCGGCTTTCGGGGAGCAATTGTCGTCCTTGAGCGCGATACGGGGCGAGTGTTGGCAATGGCATCCTCACCAACATTCGATCCCAATGCTTTCGAGCCGAGCAACTTTAACAGTTACACCTTGTTGAACGAAATCTTTAGCGATCCCAATCGTCCCTACCTTAACCGTGCCTCTCAAGGTTTGTATCCGCTGGGATCGACTTTTAAGGTGATAACGATGGTGGCTGCCTTGGAAACAGGGCAATACTCGGCTGAATCTACCTACAACTGTGGTTATTTCTTCGAGGAAATCCCTGGCGTGCGCTTAAATGATTGGACCTATGAGCGTTTTGTCCAGGATGGCAAAACCCAACCGAGCGGCCTGCTGACTTTACCCCAAGGATTGATTCGCTCTTGCAATCCCTTCTTCTGGCATATTGGATTGAGCTTGTACCGCGCTGGATTTACAACTGCTATCACCGATATGGCACGCAGTTTTGGCTTGGGCAAGCCGACCGGCATCGAAGGAGTGGAAGAGGAAGCTGGACAAATCCCTGCTCCGGCCAGCGAAATTGATGCCACTAATCAGGCGATTGGGCAAGGGAATATGCTGGTAACCCCTTTACAAGCTGCGGCCTTTGTGGCTGCGGTAGGGAACGGCGGCACCCTCTATCAGCCACAGGTGGTTGAGAAAATTGTCTCAATCGATGGCAAAGAAACTCGCACGTTTAGCCCCAAGGTCAATGGACAATTAGCGGTTACAGCAGAAAACCTTAGGATCATTCAAGAGGCGATGCGCGGTGTGGTTGCTAGCAATCGACCCTTTGGCACCGCATGGCACCGTTTTACCGGTTTAGACCTCAATGTCGCCGGCAAGACCGGCACAGCCGAGTCAGGTTCGGGCAAACCTCATGCATGGTTTATCGGTTACACCTTTGAGAACCGCCCCAATAAGCCGGATATTGCAATAGCGGTCGTGGTTGAAAATGTGGGTGAGGGCTCAGAGTATGCTGCCCCCATTTTTCGTCGTGTAGTTGAGCTTTACTTTTATGGCCAGCCTGGTAAACTCTACCCTTGGGAGTCAACTTACTACATCACCAGCACACCCACTCCCGAAGGATTTGAGACTCCGACACCGGAGCCAACCTTACCTCAGCCACCCTCCCCATGACAGAACGATTGAGAGGCCTCATTGTCCGTAGCCAGTCGGGTTTCTATTGGGTTGACACCCCTAACGGACAAATTATCTGTCGCTTACGAGGGAGATTGAAAAAAGG
>CAKZNJ010000167.1 GCA_937129505.1 uncultured Anaerolineae bacterium
TAATTTTATCATATTGAAGGAGTTTAGCATGACTTTGTTTGCCATTTTTGTAAAATCTTTGGAGTAGTCGAAAAAGCCATCAGGGGTAAGTGATCGAGAGCGAAAAAATCAACCGCATCTAAGTCATCCCCTGCCTTTAATTCACCTCCACAAATTTGCGCCTCATAGACGATCAAGATATGGGCACCTTTTTCGTGCTCTTGCCCAAAAAGCACATCCACTAGCCCAATGACGTTTACTTCCAATCCCGTTTCCTCGAAGCACTCTCTCCGAGCAGCTTCTAGGGGATCTTCGCCAGCATCGACAAATCCGGCGGGAAGCGTCCAACACCCACGCCCTGGCTCATTGACACGGCGTCCGAGTAATACTTGGTGATCACGGGTGATCAGAACAGCAACGGCAACTTTTGGATCAGAAAAATAAATCCACCCACAAGCGGGACAAACCGGTCGTTGTTTTCCAAAACAATCTTGAGTCGTTAATCCCGTGCCGCAGCGAATACAATAACGAATCTCATCGGATAATCCCATCGCAATCCTCAACTGCTCCGTCTTTTTGACCGAAATGCAATGAGTGCAAAAGAAATCGCTAACAAACCATAAACGATCTGTTTGACTAACCAATCTCGTTCTAACCGTTGGAAAAATGAAGGGGGCTCTAGCTGATCAGAAGCTGGCTCCATCTGAGCTTCCAAATCAGTGGTGACTGTGATATCCTCTACTTCTACCGCGTCCACTGCCCCCACTGGGCTAATCGGAATTGTAGAGGTTATGGTACCAGTCAAGAGCATACTTCCATTATAAGGTTCCATAAGAGGTGCTTCTATGACGCCCTGCTCACCTGCCGCTTCCCCACCACCCATGCCTCCCACATCTGATGCGGGAGGATAAATCACACCGGGAGTAGCGGGCGAGGTCGGCATCGCTCTGAATTGCGGTTGTTCTTCTGCCGGCGTGCTTTTACTTACCGGTTGCTCCTCTATCGCCTCTGGAGCAGAAGCCTGAAAAAGAATTTCGCTGGCTTGCGGTGCAGCGGCACTCATCTGTCTGCCCATTGAAATCCAGTTCATGGCAAATAATACAACGAACAAGATACTTGCTAGGGCGGATACCGCTCGTAAAGACAAGGGAAGGGGAAAAATGCGCCAATTTTGCTGACTTTGGCTCTGCACGCTCTGAGGGGAAAGGGTATAGTTGCGCGGGGCACGCATGAGCGGTTGACTTCTCAACAGCGCCCTCGTTTTGGATAAGTGCTCATAAGCCGATCTGAATTGGGCATCTTGTGCTAGGCGCATTTCGATTGTTTTTAGCTGCCTAGCATCCACTTCTCCATCCAAATAGGCTGAAATCAACTCATAGTCGCGTTCGGATAAGAATTGCGATGTCATGAGGATGCCTCATCCAGAAGACGAAACTGCTCGGGTAATAGTTCCCAAAATCCTTGCAAGCAATGTTGCATCCGCACTCGCGCTCGTGCCAAGCGGCTTTTGATCGTACCCACTGGTTTGCCCAACACCTGGGCAGCTTCTGCGTAATCCATCCCCTGCACGTCAACCAATAGCACCACACTGCGAAACTCGGCAGGTAAACCATCCAGACAATGTTGGATGGCTTCTATTAACGCCTGCCGATCGAGCTTTTCTTCAGGGGAATTCGAGTTATCTGCGATCCAATAAGGGGACTCAACCTCCTCATCATCAGCGGTTACCGGCTCTAAAGGCGTGGTAGGACGGCGTTTTTGGCGACGCATTTCGTCGTAGCACTGATTGCTCACAATGCGAAACAGCCACGCCCGAAAAGACCCGCCGCGAAACGACTTAATCCCCCGATAGGCAGCGATGAACGCCTCTTGGGCCGCGTCATCAGCAGCACTTTCGTCCCCCAACATCCGGTAGGCATGGGTGTAGATTGCATCTTGATAGGCTAAAACCAAGCGATTGAAAGCCTCTAAATCGCCCTTTTGAGCAGCTTGAATCAAAGCTTGTTCATCCATCCTGACTCTGTCGAGTGATCAACCGCCAAAAAATTAAACGCCAAATCAAGACTGCTAGCATTCCAAACGCTGTCAGAACCAAAGCAAATAGCGGCAGAATCGGTCGATTCAGCCAAATGCCGCGCAGGAGTGCTGCAAGAGGACCGGCAAGGGCCATCGCCCACAATGCTCGCCAGAGCTGCCTTGATGAGTTAAAAATATTCGGCTCATAGAGTCCCAATGGAACTGCACTAAAAGCCCAAGCTACGCAAAGAGGCAGAAACGTTGTCATGAGACGCCAACCCGCGGTACTGAGCTCTTGATGAGAGGCAAAGCCAACGACGGTTAAGATAAACAGGGTGATCAAATCTCCTACGATCAACCAGGCTAGAACGTTCCGCTTCATGTTTCCTATCCTACCCTAATCACAGAAAAGGGACAAGGGCGAATTCGCGATTCCTTGTGCATCGCAAATTCGCCCTATTCAGCGTATTGGCATGCTGAACGTCCAATTGAATCTAAAGCTAGGATAGCGTCACTTCAATGGACACAGCTTTTGCTGGTGGACGAAATTGATCTCTCAGCACCAGATAGATTGCCCCAACGCCCACCAATGTGGCGACCACACCCAGCACCCAACCCAAAATCGGAATCGAGCGCAGGAGGACATAGATGATCACTCCAACGATCAATACCAGCACAACCTTGTGACCAGATTGCGGCACAAAGCGGTTGATCACGATCTCGCCAATCCACAAGGAGACTAAGATCTTACTGACATAGGCGACAATCAGGCTGAAAACCGCTAAAGCCAGGCCTAAGCTTGAGAAACCCAAGCCAAACACTGTCTGACTCAAACCGCCAAGGGTAATTACCCCGAGGAAGATACCGATGGCTAAAACGACCAAGGCCATCAGACCAGCTCCTACATAGCCGATCAAAACGGTTAGAAAACCATTTAACCCGGAAGCGAGCGGTTCCGCCTTCATTCGTTGTTTCCACTCCTCAATGCGGCTAGGAAGCAACCAGAGCGCCAGCAGACCGATCACAAACAAGGTGACAATTTCCTGAATGCGGTTCAACACATACTTTCCGACCAGATAAGGCAAGCTTTGGCGTGCCTGTGCCGTTCGCGCCCTGTTATCGGCCGCCTCGATCGGTTTATAGATAACTTCACCCTGCGGTTTACTCTTAATGCCTTGAGATTGTTCCTTGACGCTGCTATAGGTGAGTGTGCCTCCAATTTTTGCACTTTCGTTTATTCTCAAGCCAGAAGGGATCATGGGGGGCATGCCGGGGGCTGAGGAAAATGGCATTGAAGAGGGTTGTCCTTCCTCGGGATCACCAACATTCACCCGAACGTTCCGCCCCACCTCACCATTTACCTCCAATGCCCCGATTGAGGCAAGCACATCCCGTCCAACGCTGCCATCCAAGATGGCTTGATAACCGGTGAATAAAGCGTCTTTTCCAACTTGTGAGCCAGCATTAGCCTGCAAAGCAAAACCAGCGTAGAAAAGATTGCGTTCGATCTTAGCGTTCTCTTCAAGCTCAATGGATTGGGAAGCTCCATAAAGGCTACCTTTCACGGTTCCATTGAGCTCAATTGTCTGAGCGGCGAGAAACACACTTCCATGGACGACACCGTTGATGACAATGGTATTTGCTGCAGCATAGAAATCACCCTTTACAACGCCATCCATCACAAGACGATCTCCGCTCATGAACAGATCATCATCGATAATTTCCCCTTTTTCGATTCTTCCATCCTGATCGAATTCGACAGCCTGCGCACCGGTTGGGAATCTTAAACACAAGAGACATACCGCTAAGATCATTACACCCCAATAAACAACTTTTTTCGTTATAGACATGCGAAACTCCTTTTTCTGACCTGCTTTAAAACATATACGTCTATGCCAATGATTAGTTTCTCACCATTCGTCTAAATTGGTTTACAATCAGGTCAAGATGGAAGCACCTTCGCAAGACAAAATATCGTTCAAACCGGCACTCCTCTCCTGTGCCGTCATTTTGGGCACGAGCTGTTGCTGTTGCATGAGCTGCTTCACCCTGCTCATCCTCTGGATTTTAGGCAGTCCTTAGCATGTCCCTCGATTTGGACCGCATTCGGGCAATTTATTTCGACATTGACGGCACACTTGCTGACACGGATGACCTCATGGTCGAGAAACTGGCAAAATTTCTACCCCTTCCCAGAAGACTGAGAATAGCTCGACAAATGATTATGGCTATCGAAACACCAGCCAATCAAATCCTGAATTTGCTTGACAAGGTCGGAATGGACGAATGGTTTTATCGAATCCGCCGGAAAATCCACCTCCCTCAGCGCAAACCCAACCCTTTT
>CAKZNJ010000168.1 GCA_937129505.1 uncultured Anaerolineae bacterium
GGGATCATCTTGAGGTTGGATATAAGGGGGATTTTCCACGTTGTTCGAAGGCAAATAGCCTAAGACCTTCCTGGTTAACATCAAGGCTTCTTCTTCTGTGGATGCCACCAAATGGCAAGTCCCCGTGATAGACATATGCACATTGGCTCCACCTAAACTCTCTGGATCGACAATTTCCCCCGTCACGGCCTTTATAACTTCTGGCCCAGTGATGAACATAAAAGATTTTTTCTCGACCATGATGATCAAGTCGGTTAGGGCTGGTGAGTAAGCGGCTCCTCCAGCACAAGGACCGAGCATAACGCTGATCTGCGGGATGACTCCGGAATATTGCGCATTACGACGAAAGATTTCTGCATATCCACCCAAACTTCTCACTCCTTCTTGAATGCGCGCTCCGCCTGAATCGATGAGACCAATAATTGGCACACCGTTTCTCATCGCCAAGTCCATAACCCGACATATTTTATGACTCTGCATCGCTGAAAGTGTTCCACCATAAACGGTGAAATCTTGAGCATAAACGTAGACAGTGCGACCATTAATTTGCCCATAGCCTGTGACCACACCATCCCCCAAGTACTGTTCAGAAGCTAAGCCCATTTCATCGGGCAAATTGGTGATAAATGGTTCTAATTCATTGAAGGTGCCTTTATCAAGCAAGATTTCTAATCTCTCGCGAGCGGTGAGCTTGCCTTTTGAATGTTGGATTGCAATTCTTTCAAGCCCGCCACCTAGTCGTGCTTTTTCCCTTAAGGCTCTTAATTCCTCAACTCTTGGATCCTCATGTTTCATAGGAATACTCCATACTCTCGATCATAATTGGGATTGATCATAAGGTTTAGTGATTTATTTCACAAAACTGATATGGAATCTAATTTTGTTAGACTATCAAAAGGTATCCGTTTTTATGACATCCTTCACATCGGATATGTCAAGAAACTTTTTCTTCTTATGTTGAGGAATCGTCTGGTTGGTTAAAGATTTCATGATAACCGCGATCTAACTCGTCATCAGATAGATGAGCATATCTTTGGGTAACGCTGATGGATTTATGGCGGGCTAACTCCTGAGCTAATTTCAGATTGCCCCCTGATCCCCTTAAGACCGTGGTTACGAAATAATGACGCAGGGAATGAGGGGTAATCGTCTCAGCAGCGTCCTTTCCTAAAACAGATAAAACGTGATAATGTAAGATTTTTCGTCCCGTTGTTGTCGAAATTGGCTTGATTTTCTTTCCCGCTCCACGATCATGACGAGCAAAAACAGGTAGGGAGGCGATAGGTTTACCCGAAGCCCCATCGAGGGCGGAGCGTTGAGCCAGATATTCCTTGATTGCTTGAAGAGAACGATGCGAGAAACGCACTATTGCCTGTTGGTCTCCTTTACCAATAATGAGAGCTTTTTGCTCCGACCAATCAATATCCCCGCGTCTCAAGTTACACGCTTCATGGATGCGCATGCCGCTGTCAGCAAGCGTGAGGATTAATGCTCGATCGCGCAAAATACGCAACCGTTCAATTTGATGTCCGGGCAATTGATTAGCAATATTTATTGCATATTTTATTAGTGATTCAATTTGTTTTCTGGGAAATTGTGGCAAGCGTTGTCCAGAGCGGCGCGATCGTTGACGGATAAGCAGACGTAGATTAGGCAAATTGAACTCGGCTACCTCGATTGCGGTGAGGTATTCGTAAAACCGATAAATTGCTGTCAAATACAATTTTTCGGTAGCAGGGGAGTGATATCGAAGAGCTTCAATGCAGTACAAGATATCGGTCTCCTTTAACTCCGTTAGCGTTTTTCCTTTATTATTTTCTGCGAGCGTTTCAAGAAAAAAGGACAAGGCGTTGGAGTAACTGCGATGGGTGTTTTGACTGCGAGACCGCTGAATCATGGTCAAGAAATCTTGAACTGCCTGAAGGATAGGAAGGTTTTTTTCCATTCTTTTCTACCTTAAAGGCAACAAGTATCACCTTAATTTATGATTATGATAATGATAGTTATCATAATCATAAGCGAACTTTTTGTCAATAGCACTTCAACATCTTCCCCTTCCCCGATTTCTATACAAAATCAACCGAACCTGGACTGAAACTGGGAATAAAAACCGCTGTAGTCGATATTCCTTTTGGGTTTTATGATCCCTTCTAAAATTGCCTTTCTCTTACGCAGCAGACCAGTTACCTCCCCTATCAATTTTTGATCTTGGCGCCGGATACCTTCTATCAGTTTCGTCTTTGCCTCCCCCACCCAATTCCACTCAGAACGAAACTGGTCTGCCTTGACCCAATAATCCCTTCTTTCCCAAGCGACGCATGTTTCGAGTACACTGTTTTCGATATCTTGAAGAGTGATTGCAATAAAAGATGCTATATCTAATAAATTTGCATCATTATCTATATATTCGATTGCGCGAAGCGCACTGCCTATCAGTCTCAAAGCTTTTTCTCGTTCACGAGCACCACTTTGTGTTTTAATGATTCTGCTCATTGTTATTGCCGTTCGTTCATAAGTTGACTTTTATTGACGGAATTCCAAGCGTTGCTTATAATAGTGATGTAGCTGAAATCTGAAATGGGGAAGTGCTGGAATTGGCAGACAGGCATGACTTAGGATCATGTGCCGCAAGGCGTGCGGGTTCAAGTCCCGCCTTCCCCATCTATATCCATATCCTACATCTTCCATCTTTGCAAACATCAACCCAATTATAAATCGTAAACAAACAAGCAGGCTTTAAGTGCCCTGGACGTTAAAGAAAGCTCACCTCCCCATCGTAAAGAATATGAACTAAAAATTTATATATTGTTAATCGGGGCATGATATAATTTTCGCCAATGTCAAAATATCCTAGCAGAAGGAATAAGACAAGTTGAAAGTAGAAACAACACCTTTGGAAAACCGTATTCTAAAAGTGGTGGTTGAAGCCACGCCCGAAGAGACCGAAGCGGCTCGCCGCGCTGCCGCCGTTAAATTAGGTAAAAGAGTTCAAGTCGCAGGCTTTCGGCCGGGCAAGGCTCCCTTGCCCATCCTGATGAAACATATCGATCCTATTCGATTACAGGAAGAGACGATCGACACATTCCTCGATCGATATTATGTTGAGATTTTAGAGCAAGAGGCAATCGAACCTTCAGATCGAGGTGAGTTGCAAGAAATTCACAACATCGATCCACTCATTCTAGAAATCCATATCCCTTTGAAACCGCTTGTGGAGTTGGGTGATTATCATTCAATTCGCATTCCTTATGAACCGCCTACAGTTAGCGATGAAGACGTGGAGAAAGCATTAGAAAATCTTCGCGAACAACATGCAATATACGAACCTATTGAACGCCGAATCCAAGAGGGGGATTTTGTCCATGTTGACATGATCGGTTATGAGATTGAAAATGGAGAAAAGACCGATCGGGTCGTTCTCCAAAAGAATGAATTTTCTATTGTAGTTCGTAGAGTGAAAGAGGGCAATGAAGAGTTTGAATTCCCCTTTGGAGGATTTGGGGAACGGTTAATAGACAAACAAAACCGTGATGATTTCAGTGTCACCTATAAATATCCGAAGGATTACTATATTTCTCAGTTTAGGGGCAAGGAAATCCAATTTGAAGGAACGATACGCGAAACAAAAACTAAAGTTCCTCCAGATTTGAATGATGAATTTGCCCAATCCATCGGAGAGTATGCCTCACTCGAAGATCTAAAGCAACAGGTGCGATCGGCGCTTGAAGAGGATGTGTTGGATCAATATCACGAGGAATACGAAGCAAAAGTTCTTGACGAAGTAATTGCGAACTCCACTATTGAATACTCCCCTAAACTTCTCGATAAAGAACGAGAGGCGTTTCTAGAAAGGTTTAAGAGTCGGTTGAGCGAGATGAATCTTGACATCGACCTTTATAAAAAAATTCGCCGTTTCACGGATGAAGAATTCGAACAGGAGATCACAAAAGCTGCTGAGAGTCGGCTTAAAATAAGCCTAGTCTTGATTGAGATAGCCAAAAGGGAAAATATCAGTCTCGACCTGGTTTCGGTGCGTGATAATACCCGTCAGAGTGTGCTAGAATTGCTACAAAGCAGTAATGTAAAACGGATTCCCAATAAAGTTCTGGATGACATCACGTATACCCTTTCAGTCAATACCATGTTGGATCAAGTTATGGAGAAAGCAGCGGAAAAATTGCGCAATATCGCAAGGGGCGTTGTACACGAGGAGCTTAATGACAATCAGGAAGTTGACAGCCCTGAAACAAATCTCACCAGCTCACAGGAAAACCCCGAACAAACTCAAGCCTCAGAAGAAACAACTGGGCAAGATGATGAAACAAGGTTAAATGAAAAGTCTTGAATTGTAAAATGGTAGAAGGAAGTCGAAATATGTCTAAAATTATCCGTCCACAATCCTTAATCCCGATGGTGATCGAGACATCGGGGCATGGCGAGCGAGCTTATGACATTTACTCACTGCTGCTAAAGAACCGGATTGTCTTTTTAGGCACTCCAATCAACGATCAAGTATCGAATCTAATCGTTGCCCAATTGCTGTATTTGAGCAGTGAGGATCCGGAAAGCCCCATTCAGATGTATATCAACTCACCAGGTGGTCAAGTCTATGCAGGGATGGCAATATACGATACGATGCAGATGATCCCGAATCCGATTAGCACCTTGGCGGTTGGCATGACAGCGTCATTTGGCACCGTGTTATTGACGGCAGGAACGAAGGGTCAACGATATGCCCTCCCCCACGCCACCATTCACCTACACCAGCCACTGGGAGGTGCACAGGGTCAAGCCTCGGATATCGAGATTCAAGCGAAAGAGATTCTACGGCTCAAATCGCGCCTGAATGAAATCCTAGCTCTCCATACCGGCCAAAGTATTTCCACAATTGAAAAAGATACCGAAAGGGACTTCTATCTCACGGCTCAACAAGCAGTTGAGTATGGACTAGTCGATCAGGTTATGGAGATCCCTGAGTCGAAACAGCTGGTTGCTCAGCCTAACTAGGCAAAACACCATCAAACACATTGTCCGGAATACCGTCATGAGGAGAGCGGTGATTGGGTCGCCATGTCGCCTGCTCTCCTTTATGATAGATTATTATCGAACAGAGTAGCATGATTGAGCGACACTTTTCTTCAATAAAAGCACTCATCGTTGATATGGATGGCGTCCTCTGGCGTCAATCTCAGCCTATAGGTGATTTACCCACTGTTTTCAATAAGATCCATCAAAAGAATCTGAAGATCACCTTAGCGACAAATAATGCCACGCTCACCGTAGAACAATACCTTCAAAAATTAGCTTCTTTCGGTGTTTCTTTATTGCCAGAACAAATTGTCAACTCCCCTCAAGCAGCAGCCAAGTACATGGTTGAGCATTTTCCTCGCCAAAGTTCTATTTTCGTCATCGGTAAAGATGGACTAAGACAAGAACTGATAAAGCACGATTTTCTTATCACCAATGATCAAAGCCATCACCCTGTCGCCGTTGTAGTTGGTATGGATTGGGATCTCAAATATGAACAACTTTGTCAAGCAACCTTGCACTTACGAGCTGGAGCTGAGTTTATTGCCACAAATAGCGATCGTACCTTTCCTACCCCGCAGGGCTTAGTCCCAGGCGTTGGTGCAATTTTGGCGCTCCTTGAAACCGCTAGTGATAAAAAACCCACCGTGGTTGGCAAACCAGACCCACTAATGTACCAAATCGCCCTCGAACGAATGCAAGTATCTCCTTCAGAATGTTTGGTCGTTGGCGATCGGTTGGAGACGGATATCCAAGGAGGTCAGCAGATTGGATGTCGAACAGCGTTGGTTCTCTCAGGGGTGACGACATTGGAAGAAGCTCGGGATTGGTCACCCGCCCCAGACTTGATCTGTCAGAATTTTGAAGAGGTTGTCGACCAACTATAGCCTCACTTCCTAATGAGTAATCTCTCCCTGATCTACGATTATTCGAAAGAAGAATTGCGTGAAATCCTTCAAGAGTGGGACGAACCAGCCTATCGAGTCGAACAACTGTGGCGTGGGTTGTATCAAAGTCTGTGGAATAATCCAGACCAATTTACGGTCTTTCCGAAGAGCCTTCGCTATAGATTAAGCGAGCAGTTTGCGTTTGAGTCGATCTTCCCTCAAAGAGAAACCTTCGCTGACCGTGGTCAGACTCGCAAAGTTCTATTTCAAACACAACAAGGAAATCCCATTGAAACTGTACTGATGCAAGCGGGAGAACGCCACACACTCTGCATCTCCTCCCAATCTGGTTGTGGAATGGGTTGTGTGTTCTGCGCTACAGGCAAAATGGGCTTTCTGGCGAATTTGACAAGTGGGCAGATCATTGAGCAGGTGTTGTACTTTGTTCGCCTTACAAGGTCAGAAAATCAAACCTTATCCAACATCGTTGTGATGGGGATGGGGGAACCTTTCCATAATTTTGAACAGACTCTACGAGCGCTCGACAGGTTAAACGATCCGTCAGGTTTTTGCTTTGGTGAACGTCGCTTTACGATATCTACCGTGGGGATCGTTCCCATGATCCGTGAGTTTGCCAGATTGCGAAGACAAATCAATTTGGCAATATCGCTGCATGCGGCAGATAATGAATTGCGTTCCCAACTAGTGCCCATAAATCGCAAATATCCCATCGAGACACTCATTGAAGCTTGTCGTGATTATGTAAAGCTAACCAACCGCAGAATAAGCTTTGAATGGGTATTGATTGAAAATCTGAATGATAGCTTTGAGCAAGCGCAGCGGTTAGGATCTTTATTGAAAGGTTTCCTCTGTCACGTTAACCTCATTCCGCTGAATCCAACACCGGGATATGCTGGTAAAGCGCCTTCAAAAAAACGCATCCTTGAATTCAAAAAAGTGCTTGAACAGCATCATATTCCCTGCACCGTGCGCATCCCGCGCGGCATATCCATCCATGCTGGTTGCGGACAATTAGCTGTTTTTCACCAAGAACAATTTCATTAACTTTATGCTAGAATGTCTATAACGATTGGAAAAAGGCTGCTCTAGATCAACAACTCTTTTCCAGTCCCAAGTTAATGATAGATGAATTTCTACGGAGGTGTTATGAGCACACAGCAACTGGTCAGGCTCACCTATCCTTCAAACCTCCTGCGCGTCCCCGTGATCAATCAGCTAATTAAGGAATTTGACATCACGGTTAACATTCTGCGAGCTCAAATTGATAGTGAGGATGGATGGATAGAAGTTCAGCTTAGCGGCAGTGTTCATGTCATCGAGGAAGCAG
>CAKZNJ010000169.1 GCA_937129505.1 uncultured Anaerolineae bacterium
CGCCGATCCAGAAATCCTTTGGTGGGTGGGTTGTGCCCCGGCGACCGACAGCCGCGCTCAGAAAACAGCCCGAGCTTTTGCCCAAATCCTTGACCACGCTGGAGTAAGCTTTGCGGTCTTGGGTCAAGCCGAACAATGCACTGGCGATTCGGCGCGCCGGGCAGGAAACGAATACCTTTTCAACGAATTAGCAACCGCCAACGTTGCATTGCTTAACGAAATTGCTCCCAAACGCATCGTCACCACTTGCCCGCATTGTCTGCACACTCTCAAAAACGAGTACCCTGCCTTTGGCGGTCATTACGAGGTAGTGCATCACAGCCAACTGATCTTCGAACTTATCCAGCAGGGCAAGTTACGCTTGTCCTTGAACACAAGCGAGGCAGAGCCGCTGACTTTCCATGATCCTTGTTATCTTGGTCGCCAGAACGGGGTCGTAGAGGAGCCTCGGCAAGTGCTCAGCGCTGCCCAACAAACCCTGGTTGAGATGAAAGATCACGGTCAAAAATCCTTCTGCTGTGGAGCAGGGGGCGCCCAAATGTGGAAGGAAGAGGAACACGGCACAGAACGGGTGAATGCTGCCCGTTTCCGTCAGGCACAGCAAAGCGGCGCAAAAACCCTTGCGGTAGGCTGTCCCTTCTGCTTGACCATGCTTAGCGATGCAGCTCGAGAAGCACAGAGCGAGATCCCAGTGCTGGACATCGCCGAGATCGTGTTACGTCAGATAGAGGCAACCCCTCGCTCCTAAGAACTTTTTTGTAATGTGGCTTGCAAGCCAATTCGCGACAGAGGTGTCTCACCCTAAGACACATAGAACACGAAGGTTCTGTTGCTTTGGTGTCTTGGTGTTAGAGAGAAAAGTTTCACACGAAGACGCAGAGGATACCAAGAAGAGATCTTATTCTTGCACCCTAGCTCCCGTTGGGAGAGGGGCCAGCGGTGAGCGCTCCCCCCTCTCCCCTTGGGAGAGGGGCTAGGGGTGAGGGCTATTCCCTCCGTTTCCTTTCATCCCCATCCCTTCTCCCTTAGGGAGAAGGGGGTAGTTTCCCTTCTAAAGCTTATATGGTGCCACCCTTTCTTCAGCGAGTTTAACGTACGTCGGGTCAACCTCATACCCCACATATTTTCTGCCCGCTTTCAGCGCAGCAATTGCGGTAGAGCCACTGCCCATAAACGGATCTAGCACGATATCACCGCTGTAAGTGTATAGCTGGATCAGCCGAAAAGGCAGCTCGACAGGAAACGGCGCTGGATGGCCTACCCGTTTTGCCGACTCCGGATTGATCATCCACACCGACTTCGTCCACTCCATAAACTGCTGGCGGCTAATGGTATTCGTCTTGCCCTTCGGCTTCTTGCGGGAGAACGATCCTTTGGAGAAAACCAGAATATACTCATGGGTGTCGCGCAACACGGGGTTAGCTGCTGATTGCCAGCTTCCCCATGCCATTGAGACCCCTGCGCCAGCGCCTTTATACCAGATAATCTCTCCTCGCATCAGATACCCGATGTCAATCATCATGTGTGAGATATAGTCTGAGAGGGGAATATAGGGTTTTCTGCCCAAATTCGCCACATTCACGCAGGCTCTACCGCCATCAACCAAAACGCGAAAAGTCTCTCTGAAGACCTTTTCAAGCAAGCGCAAATATTCCGTGAGCGTCAAATCTTCATCGTATTCTTTGGTTGCGTTGTAGGGCGGCGAAGTGACCATCAGATGCACCGAGTTGTCAGGGATTTCCTTCATATCCTCCGATGACCCCAATAGAATGGTGTTTTCGTAGTCTGGCGGAAAGACTTGCTCGGGAAAGGGGGAAACCCCTTGGTTCGGGGTTAACTCTGCATAGAGTCTGGAACGGTAATAGCACGATGAATCGTGGCTGATCCTCGCTGTCGTGCCAAATGCGCTTGTCTTCGAGCCTTTTTTCATCGCCTTGTCCTCTTTTTGAACACTCCTTGCCGTGCATAAGGATTGTAATCCATTTTACTCGAGACCTTAGGTTAGAACGCCAAACCATTGGCGCGCAGAGACAAGACGGTGAAAGAGCTTACCCAGCTAGTTTTGCTCCTCTGCGTTTGGCTATGGGTTTCGGGAACTGATTTTAGCCCACTTCGTCCCCTCGATGGGGTGCGCCTTTTCAGGTCAGAAGGCAGTAGCGATGATTCCCGCAACTGCCAAGATCATTCCAAATCCTTGAAGTTTCGAAATCTTATCCTTTAGGAAAATCACTGCCAACATAATGGTTACAACAGAGAGAGCAGAGGCGATGGGTGTAATTAAGATGGCATCGCCGATGGTCAATCCGTAGTTTACCAGCGCCACTGCGCCGACTTCGACGATCCCCATGATGAAAATGATGGCTCTCGTTTTCAGCGAGCTCTGGCTTAAGTTGAGTTCTCTCTTGACCACCATGGCGAAGAGTAACAAAAACAGCGCAATGCCAAACTTTACCAGCAGGGTGGTCAATAACCACCCTATTTCCTCAGATATAACCTCGCTGATATTCCAAAACACCCCAAAGAAAAAGGCTCCCACAACGGTTTCCTTGACCCCTAAAGAAAGTTGAAAATTTCGCTCGCCCAGACTTCTCCAATCCAACGAAGCTAGAGTCGCGCCAGTGATGATCATTAATGCCCCTAGCGTCTGAGTGGGGGTCAGCCGCTGCCCCATATACAGGAAGGCAAAGAGCATGGTGAACACAGCCCATAAATTCATGGTTGCAGCAACGATGGAGACATTGCCCTTCTCGAACCCTTTGAAGAAAAACAAATAACCCGCTGCATAGAGAATGGCAGCGAGGGGCGTCAAAATCACCCCCCAGAGCTGGAAGTCAATGTGGGTCGTTAGGGCAAAGGCAAGCAAAAGAAGCGAGATGAAGCCAGCTAATTGAGACCAAAACAATGACTTGAACGAGCCAATTTGTTTCGAAAAAACACCGCCGAGAAAGTCGTAAATTCCCCAGCCGAACATCCCCCCAATACCCAATAAGATGCTGATGATGGTTGTATCCATAGGGCTATATTGTACTCGTTCACAGTTGGTTGTGGGATGCTCCATTCAGCGGATTAAGATAGGTGTTAGACTGGGCATAATCATCCACTGGGTCGGGCAAGGATGGCGCAGCGTTCGTGCTTTTGGCTGCGCTTCTGTGGTCGGTTTAGACCTTCCCGTGGGACGATACACATCACCACCTTGCAAATTTTTAGGCCTATTCTTCGATAAGACCCGCTATTCGTTTCACGACATCAGAAACATATTTTGCATGGTGTAAGAAATGTTCTCGATATTCTGGGTGCTTGATAAACCATTCTTTGGGTGGCATGTCCCCTTTTTCATGATTGCACTTGAGGCAAGCAGATACGCGGTTTGACTTGTTGTCCAAGACTCTTCGCTTGAGATTATATTTGTGCCACTGGGAGATTGGGACAACATGGTCAATGCTCAGAGGACCTTCGCTGCCACAATACACACATCGTTGAACCCTTTTCTTGGTCATTCTTATCCCCTAAAAATATTTTCAACATTTCTTCTGAGTCGCTAGTTTGCGAGACAACCCCTTGACTTGCCTTATACTTACGATATGCCAGTAAGGCGCTAGGATGACCTCCTATCCCGGTAGTGAGAGACAGTACGGGTAAAATCCTTCAATCCTCTCCTCTTATGCTGCCGTATTTGTTCACCTGTTTACCTGTCCTGCGAGAAATAGAACCGGATGCGCCCACCTCAACGGTGCAAAAAAATCATAGCCGTCTATAGTGTTCTTCTGCGGAAGGAACACCGTAATTATAATACAAAGCCGTATTGGCTGAACATCCCATGGAATGACGAATCCTTTATCGTTCGGTCGGAATGACAGGGGGTGGAGGTGCTTGCGCTCCTTCGAAATGACATGGGGTGAGGGTCGCGTACGCTCGTTCGGAATGCTATTTTCCCTATCCGTTAAGAATTCTTAAAAAAGTTAAAGCCCTCCATGAAGCCATCTCCCCGCCCTAGGATTGGCAAGGTATAATTGCCCCAAATTCGCTCATAAAGTTTGTTACTTGCTCTTGATCGAGGACGAAACCGCTGCACCCAAGCCGTGGATAAGAGGCAACGATAGACTGATATGGCTGTTTCAGAATTGACCTTGAAAGAAGCTCTTCGACTAGCCCTCGAGCGCTCTCCTCAGTGGCTGCGCGAGGTGGATGCCGCGGTTGCCGCTCCTGACTGGGTAGCCTTGAGCCTTGCCGATCTGCGCCCAGGAGATATCTTACTCCTGAACGCCAGCGAGTGCACTCCTTCCATCTTACAAGAAGCGCATCGACAAAATGCTGTCGTGGTGGTTTCGATTGGCAAACCCAACGCCCTAGGGTCTGATCTCCCTCTCCCTGTCGCTTTTACCGAGGAGAAGGTCGATAAACGCGCGTTACAAAAACGTCTGTTGGCGGTTTTGATCAACGCTCGCGCTGCCACCATCGAACGCGGGGCGCATATTCACGCCCAACTTGCCCAGCTCGAAGCGGAGGGGCGCGGCTTAGAGGGGTTGGTCCAAGCAATGGCGGAGATGACTGCGCGCGGGGTTATCCTGCAAGATAAACGCGGGGGAATTCTCGCCCACCATCCCTCGACCACTTTGGCGGCGATTTGGCAGGATATCCTTGCCCAATTTAGCGAGCTGCGCCCCTTGCCAGAGGCCTTTCTGGATCGCAAGCGGGTGGGCAGCCAACCCACCATCCATTGTCAAGAGCTCGGAGGGGGGCTCAGCTGTTTGATTGCGCCGGTGGTCGTCGGCGAGGTCGCCCGCGGTTATCTCTCCATTGTCGGGGTTCAAGGTGAGTTCGACTCTTTAGATTATCTGGTTGCCGAACAAGGGGGGCTGGTCTTAGCGATCGAAATGGCGCGCAACAAAGCCATTCGCGAGACCGAAAAGCGCCTTAAGGGGGACCTGCTCAACGCCTTACTGCAGGAAATTCTCACGCCGCGGGATGCCCGATTATGGCTACAAACGATGGGCTTAAACCCCCAGCAAGCCCATGTTGCCTTGCGTTTTATGTGGGATACGCCGGCAGCCCCTTCGCGCCGACGTCTGGAAACCATTATCAACGGCGAAATTTCCCAGCGCGGCTTACGGGCAATTGTACACCCGATGGGGAGCGAAGTGATATGCTTTTGCCCCTTGGGAAATGAAACTGCTCGCCCCCAGGAAGCCATTTCCTTAGCCGAGGCAATTCTCCGTCAGGCACACCGTGAATATCCCCAAGCGGTGGTGCGCTGCGGCATTGGCACGCCAGCTTTAGAAGTGGGCGAATGGCGTGTCTCCTTCTCGCGGGCGGGTCAGGCGCTGGATATGGCGCGCCGTCTAAACGAGAAATCGCCTCTGTACTATCCCGATCTCTCGGTTTATCGCTTGTTGTTGCAATTGGAACACAGCCCCGAATTGATGGCTTTTCAAGAAGAGATCTTGGGCAACTTGCTCGCCACAGAGAACCCTCAGGAGCTTCTCAACACGCTCGAAGCCTTCTTTGCCCATAACGGCAACCTTTCCCAGACCGCTGAAGCATTATATATCCACCGCAATACGCTTGTGTACCGCCTAGAGCGCATCGCTGCGATCACCAACATCGATCTGGACAAACCCGAAAATCGGTTGGCGGTTCAACTTGCCTTGCATATCTACCGTATGACTCGGCCGCTTGAGGAGAGGTAAGGGGCGATTTTTGTGCAAAGTGTTGTCCCAAAGGGTATAAAGATTATCCAAATTGCCTATAGCCTTTTGGCGGATGTTTTTGTATATTTCAAAATAAGGATGGATGGTTTTCCCATGCTAGAAGCGTATCTCTTGGTGGTCTCCTCTCTCTTAGCTGGAATCATGATGATGGGCATGATGATGGCTAGGCGCGCTTCGGTGTGGGAAGCAGCGGTTTGTTTGCGGTTATAAGGTCATTCCGCAGCACCCTTTGAACAGGCTACCCACACCGGGTAGCCTGTGTTTTTTATAACGATGATTGGAAGACGAACAGGAGAAAAACCATGGCAAACAATCACTTACCTAGCGATACCCTAACTCTCAGCGAAGAAATCTTTGTCGCCGATCTGTCTGCTCCGCGCAAAGCGGGCGATTCGACCCAAGCAGTGCATAGCGGCCGATTAGAGAACCCCTATCATTCCATCACTGAACCCTTGGTCTCTACTGCTACCTTCACCTTTGAGAACACGCAAGCGGTCAACGAATACATGCGCAGCAAACTGTGGGGAGAGCCGCTAGGGCGCAGCGAGTATGGCCGCTATGGCAACCCCACCATCACCGCGGCAGAAGCGCGCCTAGCCGCGTTGGAAGGGGCAGAAGAGGCGGTGTTGTTTGCTTCAGGGATGCAGGCGATCTCCACCCTCTTGCTTAGTTTGCTCTCGGCTGGCGATCATCTGGTCATCACGGAAAACCTCTACCGCAAAACGCGCCAATTCTGTACCAGCACGCTACAACGCTATGGCATCGCCTGTACCGTTGTGCCTATGAACGATGAAAACGCCTTGCGCCAAGCAATCCAACCCAACACCCGTTTGCTGTTTTCCGAATCGCCTACCAACCCTCATAACCGCCTTCTCGACATCGAACAATTTGTTACCATTGCGTATGAGCATCACCTGTTGACGGTGGTCGATTCGACTTTTGCGACGCCCTTTAATCTGCGTCCTTTGGAATGGGGGGTGGATCTAGTGATACATTCGGCGACCAAATATTTATCTGGCCATAATGATTTATTAGCTGGAGTCGTTGCTGGGCGGCACGAACTGCTTGCCGGTTTACGAGAGTTTCAGGGAATTGTAGGTGCCATCAGTGATGCCTATGTGGCTTCCCTGCTAATTCGAGGGTTGAAAACTTTGGGGCTCCGCATTCAGAGACATAATGAAAACGCGCAGCGCATCGCCGAGTTTCTCGCCGCTCACCCTGCGGTGGAGCGTGTTTGGTATCCAAGCCTGCCTTCTCACCCCGATTATGCAATCGGATTACGCCAGTATAAGGGTTTCGGGGGGGTGGTCTCATTTACCGTCAAAGGGGACGGGGCAAGCACGGCGCGGGTGCTTGACGCTCTGCAAATCCCTCTTCTAGCCGTCTCATTGGGCGGCACCGAATCATTGGTCTCTCAGCCAGCGGTAATTTCCTATTATGAGCTTTCCCGCCAAGAACGGCGTGCGCTGGGCATCGACGACAACTTGATCCGCTATTCGGTGGGCATAGAGGATGCGGCTGACTTGATCGCCGACTTGGAACAAGCGCTACAAAAAGTCTGATTCTCGATCAACGGGGGGAAGCAGAAATGACAGGCGGGAAATCCCCTCCACGCGGTAAGCTCCTTCCACCAGAAAGGATAGCCTTTCAGCCAATTCTACTTTGGAAAATTGGGCGTGATTTGAATATCTTCCAAAAGCCACGTGAAAGAGCTGGGTTGGTATGCTGAGGCTCCGTCCGGCCCTTGAAAGTAAAAGCGGACAGCCACGGTATTCCCCGCGTAGTCTAACAGAGGGATATAAACGCGCTCCCAATAGTCTTTTGTGCCGCCAAAAGATTGCACTCGAGCAAATCCCACTTGTTCTTGAACGTTCAATTCAACATATCCAAATGTGAAGCCGTAGGTGCTTTTATACCGGGTCCAGAAGACTAAATGGGGAAAGGGCCAGGCGGGGTCAAGAAATACTTGCTCTTTGCCATTCAGGGTGGTGAATTGGGCTGTCTTGACCGTCCCCAGCCAACAACCGCGCTGGCGGTCTTTGCATTGCGCAGAGTTGGTGAATATCCAACCGCTGCCCGAGAAATGCGTCAGGGGAATGGCAACAGGCACTTCGCTGGTCGGCGTGAGCTGAACCTCGGCGATGGTTGGTTCGACAAGAGGAGGTGGCTGGATCACTTCGGTTTGGGGTGCGGCAGCGGTAGCTTGGGCGGCGACTTCGGTTTTCAGGCGGTCAAGAGCAGCTTGGGTGGCTTGGATGGCGATTTGGGCGTTTTGTTGCTCGAGGGCGGAGCGGGTAGCTTCTTGAGCTATGACAGTCGCTTGCAGGTTCACCGCCATTAACGTTTCCTGAGCGCCGCTATTGCCGCCGAGCGAGAGGGTACAAGCCAGCATCAGTGCTGCCAACAAACCCAAGACGAGGGCAAAACGGCGGGCTGCTAAAAAGCTGATGCGGATATGTTCATTGTCCATTGCTCTATCTCCTCCGATTAGGCTAAAACCAACTAGCTATTCGTAACTGCAAAACCTTTTTGCCTCTTCCCTA